>JAEWJG010000214.1 GCA_023386675.1 Actinomycetes bacterium | reverse complement strand
GCCTCGTCCTGATCGCCGGTGCCACCAGCGCCTCCGGCGAGGCGGTCGCCCGTGCGCTCGTTGCCGCGGGCGCGCGCGTGCTCGCCGTCGGTACCGACCCGTCGAAGCTGGATGCACTGGCGTCCGCGGTGCCGGCCGTCGACGTCCGCGCGTGCGACCTGGCGGACCGGGACGCGGTGGCCGAGCTGGCGATGCGCATCCACCTGAAGTTCGGCGACATCGACGGACTGGTCCACCTCGTCGGCGGGTGGCGCGGCGGTGGCGGCATCGCCGGGCAGTCGGACGAGGACTGGGACTTCTTCGACCGCGCCTTCCGCACGCTGCGCAACACGACGCGCGTCTTCTACGACGACCTGGTCGCCTCGTCCGCCGGGCGTCTCGCGATCGTGTCGTCGACCGCGGTCGACAAGCCGCTCGCCGGCGGAGCGAACTACGCCGCGGCGAAGGCGGCCGGCGACGCGTGGACGCGCGCGGTCGCGCAGGGCTTCGGGAAGCAGGCGCCGCAGTCGGCGGCGACCGTGTTCGTCGTGAAGTCGCTGGACGGGCTCGAGGCGCAGCTCGGGGACAGGGTCGTCGGGCTGTGGGATGCGGACGCCGGTGAGGTCAACGGGCGTCGCATCCCCATCGAGCCTGAGAGGATGGACCAGTGACGCTTCAACTCCACGACCTCACCCTCCGCGGCTTCGCCTCCGACAACTACGCGGGCGTGCATCCCGAGATCCTCGACGCCATCGCGGCGGCCAACAACGGTCACCAGATCGCGTACGGCGAGGACGTCTACACGGCCCGCCTGCACGAGGTGTTCGCCGAGCACTTCGGCGAGGGCGTCCAGGTCTACCCGGTGTTCAACGGGACCGGGGCGAATGTCGTCGGGCTGCAGTCCATGCTCCCGCGCTGGGGCGCCGTGATCTGCGCCAAGACCGCGCACATCAACACCGACGAGGCGGGTGCGCCCGAGAAGGTCGGCGGCATCAAGCTGCTGACGGTCGAGACGCCGGACGGCAAGCTCACGCCCGAGCTCATCGACCGCGAGGCCTGGGGATGGGGCGACGAGCACCGCGCACAGCCGCTGGTCGTCTCGATCACGCAGACCACCGAGCTCGGCACCGCGTACACGGTCGAGGAGATCCGCGCGATCGCCGACCACGCCCACAAGCACGGCATGAAGCTGCACATGGACGGTTCCCGCATCTCGAACGCAGCCGCCACCCTCGGCCTGCCGCTGCGCGCGCTCACCACCGATGCGGGCGTGGATGTGCTCAGCTTCGGCGGCACGAAGAACGGGATGCTCTACGGCGAGGCCGTCGTCGTGCTCGACCCGGAGGCGTCGGAAGGGCTGATCTACCTCCGCAAGCTCAACATGCAGCTCGCGTCGAAGATGCGCTTCATCTCGGCGCAGCTCATCGCGCTGCTCACCGACGACCTCTACCTGCGGTCGGCCGGCCATGCCAACGCGATGGCGACGCGGCTGCGGACGGCGCTCGAGGCGGGCATCGCCGACGGCAGCATCCAGGGTGTCGGCTTCAGCCAGGCGACGCAGGCGAACGGGGTCTTCGCGACCCTGCCGACCGGCGTGGCCGACCGGCTGCGCACGCACTTCCGGTTCTACGACTGGGATGCGGCCAACAACGAGGTGCGCTGGATGTGCGCCTTCGACACGACCGAAGAGGACATCGACGCGTTCGTCGCCGCCCTCACGCAGGAGCTCGGCGCAGCCTGACGCCACCTGGCCCTCACATTGGGGCCAGACCGGGGTACAAAATTGTCCTCCATTCGACCCACACGATTCGACGTTTTCGTGTAGTCTCGAAGAGCGCCGGAGGAACCCGAATATCCATCCGGAGTAACCCCGAACGTATGCCGGGCCGTGAGAAGAACTCTGGTCTTCCCGCAGCCCGGCATCGTGGTGTTAACGGCGGTTCAGCAGCTACGCATCCCCCATCATCAGGCCCTCGATCGTGTGCTTCTGGGTGATCGGCGTCAGCTCGTCCACGACCGGGCAGCTGAGGTGCGCCTTGACTCGATCGGGAAGCGTCTCGTAGAACTCCTTCGTCACCGCCATGTCGTGGTGCTCGGCGTTGCCGGCGCCGGGGGCGTCCACCCCCAGGACCAGAACCGGACGCGAGAGCTGCGAGGTGTTCTGCGTGCCCCGGTGCAGGGTGAGCGCCGAGCGGGCGGAGATGTCGCCGCGGTTCGGGTACTTGCGCACAGCACGCTCCAGGAACCGGGGATAGAGCTCCTTCACCGGGAACATCTCGTGCTCGAAGCCCTCGGGCAGGTCCCACTGGGTGCCGGGCGCGATCTCGAACGGCCCCATGTCCTCGGTGGTGTCTACCGCGGTCAGGTTGAACGCCAGGGAGGTGAGACGGCCGGTCTCCTTCGTCTCGTCCGGCATCGGGAAGTCACGGTGCCACGGCTGGTCCTTCGCGCCAGGGCCCGGGACGTCGAAGCCGAGCTCCACGAGCTGGTAGTCGGGGCCGAGCACGGCCTCACAGACGCCGCGGACCCAGGGGTGGTCGACGAGCTCGACCCAGCCGCGCATCTGCTCCGGGTGGATCTCGACGTAGTAGCGCTTCGTCCCGCGTCCGACCGCGCCGCCGGGGCGGCTCAGCGCCTCCTCGAAGGCGACCTCGATGTCCTCACGGAGCTGGTCCGCCCACTCCGTGGTGAAGGCGCCCTTCTTACCGATGATGCCGTCGGTGTACAGGGCGGTCACCGCCTCCTGCAGCTCGGGCTCGAGGCCGGTGGTGTCGGGCTGCGCCGGGGTGACGCGGGGAACGTCGTCGTTCATGGGGTTTCCTCTCCGTGCGGTCTCAGTGCTGGCCGAACGTCACCGCACCGAGGTGCAGCTGCCGTGCGGTCTCCTCCGCGTTCCACGAGTGGAACGCGATGATGTCGGCGCCGTCGGGCGCTGCCGTCAGCGAGTTGTGTCCGGGGCCGCGCAGGTCGCCGCTGCTGCGCAGCAGGGCGGGCTGGTCGACGTGCGACCACGGCCCGAGGGGATGCGGCGCGACGGCGACTCCGACCGCGTAGCCGGGACCGGTCCACGCGCCGCCGGAGTAGGTGAGCCAGTATTCGCCCCCGCGGGCCACGACGGCCGGCCCCTCGAGGGTGTGCCAGTCGAAGCGGCGGCCGTGGATGTCGCGGTCGCGCTCGTAGAGCTGCCAGTCGGCGTTCGGCGCGAGCGCGGAGACGACGGGGCCGCCGAGCGACGTCATCCCCTCGTCGAGCGGTGCGACGGCGAGGTGGGTTCCCGGGCGCTCGTGGTCGAGCACGTCGCGGGCGAAGAACAGGTAGCGGCGGCCGTCGGCATCCAGGAAGGGATGCGCGTCGATCGCGAACACCTCGCCCGGTGTCAGGTCGACGCCGAGGTCGGTGAAGGGACCGGTGGCGGTGTCGGCCCGCGCGACCCGGATGTGGTGCCCCTCGATCCCCCGGCCCACCGAGTAGTACATCCAGTAGGCGCCGCCGGCCTCCGCCACCTCCGGGGCCCAGTAGTCCTCCCCGAAACGATCCGGGAGTCGTTCGAGCACCGGGCCTGCGCTCTCCCAGTGCTCGAGGTCCGGCGAGACCAGCGCCTCGAACACGCGGTCGCCGTCGCTTCCGGGGTGGGTGCCATAGGCGACGTACCCGCCGCCGTCGAGCCGGAGGACGAACGGGTCGGCGAAGTAGCCGTCCCACACCGGGCCCCAGTGCCGGGTCACCCGCGCGGAAGCCTTCACCGCGCGAGCTCCGGGAGGCCGTCGCGCCAGGTCACGGGGACGGCGTGCATGCCGCGGTACGCGAACGCCTCGTCCCAGGAGTGGAACAGCATCCAGTCCTTGCCCTGGAAGGTGATAAGCTCCTCGCCGCCGGGGCCGAGGTAGCGGCCGCCCGATCCTTCGGTCGAGATCAGCGGCTTCTTCGCCTTCTCGTAGGGGCCGAGCAGGCTCTTCGCGGTCGCCGCGCCGGTGGCGTACGACGAATTGCCGTAGTCGTTGGCCGAGTAGAGCAGCACGTACTCGTCGTCGTGCCGGACGATCACCGGCGCCTCGACGAGGTGCCCCTCCCACGACTCGGTCTGCTTGATCAGCCGGGTCGGTTCCCCGCTCAGGGACGCGCCGTCGGCCGAGAGGGGCTGCGCCGAGATCCAGGTGTCGTAGCCGCAGCAGTTTCCGTCGTTCTTCCAGACCAGGTAGCGCTGGCCGTCCGCGTCGGCGGTGACGCTCGCGTCGATCGCGCCGCCCTCGTCGACGGGGCAGACGAGCGGCTTGTCGGCGGTCGAGGTGAACGGCCCCTCCGGCTTGTCGGCGAAGGCGACGCCGATGCACTGGTAGCGGCTGGCAGCGTCCGACGCGGTGAAGTACAGCGCGAACCGGCCGTCAGCGAGCTCCGCCGGTCCGGGCGCCCAGGTCTTGCCCTTGAGCGCCCACGACGGGAGCTCGGGCATCGCGTCCCGGTCGCTGACCTTCCACGTCTTCATGTCGGTCGAGGTCGCGACCTGCACGTTGACCGCCGGCGTGTTGGTCGCGTACGCGTACACGCGGTCGCCGACGACGAGCGCGCCGGGATCGGGGAAGTCGCTGTCGATCTGGAACGGCGCGACCTCCGCAGAGGGCGACGCCTGGGGTGCGGACCCTGCCGAGCAGCCCACGAGACCGGCGGCCAATGCTCCGGCGGCGCCGGCCGCGAGGGCGGCCCGGCGGGCCGTCATCCCTTGACCCCGCTGGTGGCGACGCTCTCGACGATCTGCTTCTGCGCGAAGAAGAACAGGATGAGCACCGGCACGGACGCGATCACGGCGCCCGCCATGACGATGGCGTAGTGCGTCGAGTACGCGCCCTGCAGCTGGGAGAGTCCGGGCTGGAGTGTCAGGTTCTCCGGGCTCAGCAGCACGTAGACCGGCCACAGGAAGTCGTTCCAGTTGGCGAGGAAGCTCAGCACCGCGAGCGTCGCGAGGGCCGGGCGGGCCAGCGGCAGCACGATCTGCAGGAAGATGCGGACGTCCCCCGCGCCGTCGATCCGCGCCGCCTCCTCGATCTCCGCCGGGAGGCCCACGAAGAACTGCCGGAGGAAGAACACGCCGAACGCACTCGCGGCTCCGGGGATCGTGATCGCCCAGATGCTGTCGAGCCAGCCGAGGTTCTGCACGATCAGGTAGTTCGGGATGAGGAAGATCACCGGCGGCACCAGCAG
>JAEWJG010000158.1 GCA_023386675.1 Actinomycetes bacterium | reverse complement strand
CGGCCCGTGGTGGAACCTGCCGTTCCGCACCGAGGCGCCCGGCGCCCTGCTCACGGGCGCCTTCGCGCACACGACCCTCCCGCTGCCCAGCCTCGCAGGCGCCGCCGCGGGGCTCACCCTCGCCGTCCATGCGCACGCCCGCGGCTGGCCGGTGCCGGTCGGCGGCAGCGTCGCGATCGCGGACGCGATGGTCGCTGACCTCGAGGCCCACGGCGGCGAGATCGTCACGGGAACCCCCGTGGAGTCCCTGGCGGAGCTGCCGGATGCACGAGTCATCCTCTTCGACACCCACGTCGCGCACGCCGTGCGGCTCGGCGAGGACCGCCTCCCCTCTTCCTACCTCCGCCGCGTCTCGCGGTTCCGCGACGGCAACGGCGTCTTCAAGGCCGACTTCGCGCTCTCGGGCCCTGTGCCGTGGACGAACCCGGAACTGCACGAGACCGCGACCGTCCACCTGGGCGGCACGCGCCGGGAGGTGGCGCGCTCGGAGAGCGCCGTCGCGCGTGGACGCCACAGCGAGCCGCCGTACGTCCTCCTCGCCCAGCCCTCGCTGTTCGACGCGTCGCGGGCACCCGCGGGCAAGCACGTCCTCTGGGCGTACACCCACGTCCCGCGGGGGTCGGCCGAGGACCGCACCGAGGCGATCATCCGTCGCGTCGAGCAGTTCGCTCCCGGATTCCGCGACCTCATCATCGGCACGAACACGATGAACGCCGTGCAGATGGAGCAGCACAACCCCAACTACATCGGCGGCGACATCTCCGCCGGCGCTCCGGACTTCACGCAGCTCGTCGCGCGTCCGGTGCTCTCCTCCGAGCCGTGGCGCATGCCGGGTCGCGGCCTCTACCTGGCCTCCGCGTCGGTCACGCCGGGCCCGGGCGTCCACGGCCTCGGCGGCTACTACGCGGCACGGAGCGCCCTCCGCCACGAGTTCGGGATCGACCGGATGCCCGATCTCTCCCCGTCGCCCGACCAGCTGGCCACCCCGCCCTCCGCACCCCTCATCCCGGACGCGCTGCGTCCCTCGACCCTCCCGGAGCAGTGATCATGTCCGTCAATGTCCGCCGCATGGCCTGCACGCCCGAGCAGGTGTTCGCCGTCCTCGCCGACCCCTGGGTGTACCCGACGTGGGTGGTCGGCGCCTCGCGCCTACGGGCGGCCGACGACCGCTACCCCGCCGGCGGCTCGCGGCTGCACCACTCGATCGGTGTCTGGCCGCTGGTGCTCAACGACGAGACCCGCGTCGACGAGTGGGATCCGCCACGTCGGATGGTCCTGGAGGCGAAGACGCGACCCTTCGGCACCGAGCGCGTGATCATCGACGTGAAGCCGCGCGGCGGCGGCTGTCTGGTGCGGATCGAGGAGCACCCGCACACCGGGATCGTGACCAAGCTCCCCGGCGTCATCGCCGACACCCTGCTGCACGTCCGCAACGCGGAGGCGCTGCGGCGGCTGGAGTGGGTGGCCCGGGGGCGCGCCGGCCGCTGACCGGCACGCCCCGCGTTCATCGCGTCAGGAGGACACCGAGCGGTTCTCGTGTTGCCCCTCCCGGACGCGCATGGTCTCGCCCGCGCCCTCCGGACGCCGCGACTCCACCGCGATCTTGCGCGGCTTGGCCCGCTCAGCGACCGGGATCATGACGCTCAGCACGCCGTTGTCGTACGACGCGGTGATGCCGTCGGGATCGACGTCGTCGCCGATGGTGAACTGTCGCATGTACGCACCGTAGGGCCGCTCCTGTGCGAGCCAGCGGGCGCTGTCGCGGTCGGCGGCCGTGCGCACCGCGCGGATGGTGAGCAGGTGGCCGTCGACGTCCACATCCACCGACGACGGGTCCGCTCCAGGCAGGTCCGCGTTGAGGATGTAGCGGTCGCCCTCACGGAACAGATCCACGGGCATCAGGCGCGGCTGGCGGCTCGTGTCGAACACGCTCTGCGCGATCCGGTCCAACTGGGAGAAAGGATCGAACGACATGGCCATTTGAGGTACCCCTTTCTTCAATTGAGCTGATGAGAGGCGGTTTGTACCGCCTTTTCGACCACAGATATTA
The DNA here is from genome assembly GCA_023386675.1 of Actinomycetes bacterium. GTDB lineage: Bacteria > Actinomycetota > Actinomycetes > Actinomycetales > Microbacteriaceae > Leifsonia. The sequence goes on along the minus strand of JAEWJG010000158.1, from coordinate 2,926 downwards.
GCACTCTCGGCAAGTGAGTGCCAATAGTTTTCGAGGCTGTCAAGGCGGTTCCGGACCGCGATCCCGGGGCCTACCGTGCGTTCCGTCATCGAGCAGAAGGGACCCATCGTGGCCGCAACCGAGACCAAGACCAAGAAGAGCACGGCGAAGACCCCGGCGGTGCGCCGCACGAGCGCGGTCGGCGTCGCCCCGACCCGCCGCGAGCACGCCGAGCACGGATTCGTCGCATCGACCGAGCTCGCGCAGAACCTGCAGCGCGTGCACGTCGATCTGATCGAGCTGCACCTCCAGGGCAAGCAGGCGCACTGGAACGTCGTCGGCCGCAACTTCCGCGACCTCCACCTGCAGCTCGACGAGATCGTGGAGGCCGCCCGCGAGTTCAGCGACGTGATCGCCGAGCGCCTGCGCGCCCTGCACGCCACCCCGGACGGGCGCAGCGCGACCGTCGCCGAGCAGACCAGTCTTCCCGAGTTCCCGAACGGCGAGGTCGACACCGAGGAGACGGTCGACCTGATCACCGAGCGCCTGGAGGCGGTCGTCCGCACCATGCGCGACGTGCACGACGACGTCGACGAGGAGGACCCGACCTCGGCCGACCTGCTCCACGCGATCATCGAGAAGCTCGAGCAGTTCGCCTGGATGGTCAGCGCCGAGAACCGCACGCCCAGCCGGGCCTGACGGCGCGCGCGACAGCGGTCAGCTGCCCCGGATGCGCCGGGACAGCTCGGCCGCCGTCTCGCGCACCCGCGCGGCGAGCGCATCCCACCGCTCCGGCGGGACGTTCTCGCGCGGGAACGTGACGGCGATCCCGGCCGCCGGCCACCCCGCGTGGTCGCGCACCGAGACGGCGACGGACGCGAATCCCGGCGTCACGTCGCCGTCCTCTGTCGCGTAGCCGCGTTCGCGCGCCTCGGTCACCAGCCGGCGCAGCTCCGCGTAGGAGTGCGGGCCGGACCCGGTGCGGTCCTCGAACGCCCCGGAGTCCGGGTACAGCGCGCGCAGCTGCTCTCGCGGGAGGGTGGCCAGCAGGGCGCGCCCGCTCGCGGTCAGGTGCGCCGGCAGCCGCACCCCCACATCGGTGACCAGCCGCGGCCGCCGCGGTGCGCGCTCCTCGCCGATGTAGACGACGTCGCGACCGTGCAGCACGGCGACGTGACCGGACTCGCCGATCGCGTCCACGAGGGCGGCGACGATCGGGCGGCCCAGACGGCTGAGCGGCTGCTGGCGGGAGAACCCGCTCGACAGCTCGTACGCCGCGACGCCGAGCCCGAAGCGCTTGGCCTCGGGGAAGTGCAGCACGAACCCGTGATCGGACAGCACGGTGAGCAGGTGGTAGACGGTGGAGCGCGGCAGGTCGAGGGAGGAAGCGATCGCGGCGGCGGGGACCGGCCCGCGCTGCGCTCCCAGATAGCCGAGGATGCGCAGCGTGTTCTCGGCGGCGGGCACCTTGCTCACGTCATCCTCCTCGACGCCCGAGTCTGGGATCCCGGACACCGAGCAGCCTACCGCCGACGCGCGGCCGGCACCTGCGGCGCGAGGATCGGAGCATGCTCCAGACCCAGACCTCCGTCACCGTCGGCACCGGCGCGCTGACCATCGCCGACGTCGTCGCCGTCGCCCGCCACGACGCCCGCATCCAGCTCGACCCCGAGGCACTCGAAGGAGTCGCCGCCTCCCGCGCGATCGTCGAGGCTCTCGCGGATGACGTCGAGCCGCACTACGGCATCTCGACCGGCTTCGGCGCCCTCGCCACCACGTTCATCCCGGGCGACCGCCGCGCACAGCTGCAGGCCAGCCTGGTGCGGTCGCACGCCGCAGGGTCCGGCCCGGAGGTCGAACGGGAAGTGGTGCGCGCGCTGATGCTGTTGCGCCTGTCCACGCTGATGACCGGCCGTACCGGGGCCCGGCCCGAGACCGTCGAGACGTACGCGGCGCTGCTCAACGCGGGGATCACACCCGTCGTCCACGAGTACGGATCGCTCGGCTGCTCGGGCGACCTCGCTCCCCTGGCCCACTGCGCGCTGGCGGCGATGGGCGAGGGCCGCGTCCGCGTCGACGGCTCGCTGGTGGACGCGGCGGGCGCGCTGGCGGCCGCTGGCATCCAGCCGGTGGTCCTCGCCGAGAAGGAGGGCCTCGCGCTCATCAACGGCACCGACGGGATGCTCGGGATGCTGGCCCTCGCCATCCACGACCTCCACGGCCTGCTGACCGACGCCGACATCGCCGCCGCGATGAGCGTCGAGGCGCTGCTCGGAACCGACGCCGTCTTCGCCGACGACCTGCAGCGGCTGCGCCCGCAGGCCGGGCAGGCGGTCTCGGCCGCGAACCTGCGCGCGCTGCTGGCCGGCTCCCCGATCGTCGCCAGCCACAAGGGCCCCGAGTGCACGCGCGTCCAGGACGCCTACTCGCTGCGCTGCTCGCCGCAGGTGCACGGCGCGGCGCGCGACACCGTCGCCCACGCCGAGCTCGTCGCCGGTCGCGAGCTGGCGTCGGCGGTCGACAACCCCGTGCTGACCCTCGACGGCCGGGTGGAGTCGAACGGCAACTTCCACGGCGCACCGGTCGCGTACGTGCTCGACTTCCTGGCCATCGCGGTGGCGGATGTGGCGAGCATGTCCGAGCGCCGGACCGACCGCTTCCTCGACCCCGCCCGCAATCAGGGGCTGCCGCCGTTCCTCGCGCACGAGGTGGGCGTCGACTCCGGGCTGATGATCGCGCAGTACACGGCCGCCGGGATCGTCTCCGAGCTGAAGCGGCTCGCGACGCCGGCGTCGGTGGACAGCATCCCGTCGTCCGCGATGCAGGAGGACCACGTGTCGATGGGCTGGGCGGCCGCCCGCAAGCTGCGCCGAGCCCTCGACGGGCTGGCCCGCGTGCTCGCGATCGAGGTCATGACCGCCGCCCGCGGCGCCGACCTGCGCGCACC
>JAEWJG010000121.1 GCA_023386675.1 Actinomycetes bacterium | reverse complement strand
AAGGTGGGCTCGTCCTTCATCGCGCTCCTCCGTTCATGATCGCCGGATCCTGCTGCAGCAATTCCGTGAGTCGAGCCTTCGCCCGGGAAAGCCGGGACTTGATGGTGCCGGGTGCCACGCCCAGCGCGGCGGCGGCGTCGGCCGTGCTGAGCTCCTCCAGCACGCAGAGGGTGAGGATGTCCTGGTCCCGCTTCGGGAGCTGGGCGAGCGCCGCACGCATCGCCGAGCGCCGGGCGTCCCTGTCGATCCGGTCGTCCACGGCGTCCGCGTGGTCGGGGGCGTGCTCGGGCGGCGGAAGCTGCTGCAGCCCCTCGCGGTAGCGCCGCGACGCCCGCGCGTAGTTGCGGAACACGTAGTTCGTCATCACCAGCAGCCACGCGACAACCGAGCCGTTCACCTCCCGCATGGCGCCGCGCTTGCGCCACGCCTCCAGGAACACGACGGCGGTCACGTCCTCGGCGTCGTGCACCGAGGACGTCATCCGCAGCGCCTGCCGGAACACGCGATCGTGGTGCAGGTCGAACAGGTCGCCGAATGCATCGGCGTCGCCGTCGCGCACGCGTTCGAGCACCGCCGGCTCGTCGAGTTGGATTCCCCTCACAACTATGAAGTGTCCGCGACGAGGGGAGCGGTTCCCGAACCGCCACGCTAGGGTGACGCCATGCACATCCCACGCCCGTCGCAGGAGACGCAGGAGCTGTTCCGCACCCTCGTGCCGGAGGCTCCGGGAGTCACGGTGAAGCCGATGTTCGCCAACCTCGGCGCCTTCGTGAACGGCAACATGTTCGCCGGACTCTTCGGCGACAGCATCGGGGTCCGTCTGCCCGATGAGGCGGTGCGTGCCGAGTTGCTCGCCGTCGACGGAACCGGCCCGTATGGGCCGGCGGAGCGGCCGATGGGCGGCTACGTCTCGCTGCCCGAGGCGTGGAAGAGCGATCCGGAGCGCCTGCGCGAGTGGATCGGCGTGGCGCTCGAACAGGTCGGCCGGATGCCGCCCAAGGAGAAGAAACCCCGAAAGTCGACGCCGGAGCGCTGAACTCGGCGGCCCCCGCCTACGCCTCGACGAGCGCCGAGCGGATGACGGAGGTGAAGAACGTGAGCCCGTCGGTGCCCGAGCGCATCGCGTCGCGGGTGTCCGGGCCGAAGCCCGGCTCGACCGCGTGCTCCGGGTGCGGCATGAGGCCGACCACGTTGCCGCGCTCGTTGCGGACGCCCGCGATGTCGTTGAGCGAGCCGTTCGGGTTGACGCCCTTGTAGCGGAAGACGACCATCCCCTCGCCCTCGAGGCGGTTCAGCTCGTCGGCGGAGGCGATGAACCCGCCCTCGCCGTTCTTGAGCGGGATGACGATCTCCTGGCCCTGCTCGAAGCCGGTGGTCCACGGGGTGGACGCGTTCTCGACCGTGAGGTGCTGGTCGCGGCGGATGAAGTTGCCGTGGTCGTTGCGGATCAGGCCGCCGGCGACGAGGTGCGCCTCGGCGAGCATCTGGAAGCCGTTGCAGATGCCGAGCACCGGCATCCCCTTGTCCGCCGCGTCGACGACCTCGGTCATGATCGGCGAGAGGGAGGCGATGGCGCCGCAGCGCAGGTAGTCGCCGTACGAGAAACCGCCCGGCAGGACGAGGGCGTCGACGCCCTGGAGGTCGTGCTCGCCGTGCCACAGGGCGACCGGCTCGCCGCCGGCCAGGCGAACGGCGCGGAGGGCGTCGCGATCGTCGAGCGAGCCGGGGAAGGTGATGACGCCGATGCGCATCAGGCGTCGACCTCTGCGGGGTAGTGGATGCCCACGACGTCCTCGATCACGGAGTTGGAAAGGATCTCGCCGGCGATCTCCTCGACCGTCGCGCGCACCGCGTCATCGATCGGGCCGTCGACGGTCAGCTCGAAGCGCTTGCCGACGCGGACTCCGCTGACGGCGCCGCGGCCGGTGCGGGCGAGCGCGCCCGCGACAGCCTTGCCCTGCGGGTCGAGCAGCTCGGCCTTGGGCATCACTTCAACAACGATGGTCGGCACGGGGGATACTCCGCTCACTCGGGCGTCAAGGTGGGGGTTCGCAACGATTCTACCGTGCCGCGGCGACGCTTCGGGCGGCCCCGGCGACGGCGGTGGCATGGGCGACGGCGCGGTCCTCCAGCTCGTTCCGCAGGCGGCGGAAGAGGGCGGAGGAGGCGGCCCCCGGCCAGCCCTCCGGGAGCGTGGCCGACGGGAGGCCCGGGTCGCGGTAGGGGATGACGCGCCACTCGTCGAGGGCGCGCATCCACAGCGCGAACGCCTGGGCGTCGTCGTCGGGCGTCGCGACTCCGCCGAACCGGGCGAGGAACGACTCGTGCACGCGACGGATCGCGTCCAGGTCGTACCAGCGGGTGAGGCCGGCGGCGAGGTCCCCCCGGGGTGCGGCGTCGGCGAACAGGACGACGTCCGCCTCGCCGGCGATGTCGTGCGCGGTGGCGGCGAGCTCGTCCTCGAGCCCGGCCGGCGCGATCCACAGCCCGTCGGCGACGGTGCCGCAACCCAGCGCTGACAGGCGGCGGCGGAGGCGGTCGCGGCTTCCGCGGCGGCGCTCCGGGAACGAGAACGACAGCAGGCACCACGCGGACGCCTCGACGCGCTCGCCGAAGATGCGGTCGTCGCCGCGCTCCAGCATCGGGATCGCCGCGGGCTCCAGCGCGTACCCGGCCACTCCGTCCCGCGGCTCCCGGCGCAGGACGCCGCGCGAGCACAGCCGCGCGAGGCTGGAGCGGGCGGTCGCCGCGGGGACGCCCAGGTCGTCCATCAGTCGCACCGCACCGGCGGCGCTCATCCAGCCGCCGATCGGGCGCAGCGTGCTTCCGACGACCGTGCGCAGCAGGGCGGTGGCGCTGCCGCTGGTCGCTTCGAGGTCGTCGCGCGCTGCGTCGTCAGTCATCGTGGGAGAACTCGCCGAGCGCATCCCGGACCGCGGCCATGCCCGTGCACAGCTCCTCGAAGCTCGTGCTCAGCGGCGACAGGCCGATGCGCAGGCCGTCGGGGTCGCGGTAGTCCGGGATGACGTCGCGCTGCCAGAGCAGTGCGGTGACCTCGCGCATGGCCGGGTGGCTGAGGGTGATGTGGCCGCCGCGGCGTTCAGGGTCGCGCGGGCTGGCGAGGGTCACGCCGAGCGGGGTCAGCCACTCGTCCGCGAGCGCGACGGCGAACTCGGTCAGCGCGACCGACTTGGCGCGCACGGCGTCGATGCCGGCCTCCTCGATCATCTGGATGGTGTCGCGCATGGCGAGCATCCCGACGATCGGCGGCGTGCCGCTGAGGAAGCGGCGCACTCCGGTCGCCGGCTCGTATTCGGGGCCCATGAGGAACACGTCGCGCACGCCCATCCACCCCTGGATCGGCTGGGTGAGGTGCGGGATGAGGCGCGCGTTCACGTACCCGAAGGCGGGAGAGCCCGGGCCGCCGTTGAGGTACTTGTACGTGCATCCGACGGCGAGGTCGACGTCCGCGTCGTCGAGCTCGACGGGGACGGAGCCGGCGGAATGGCAGAGGTCCCACAGCACCAGCGCGCCCGCGTCGTGCACGATCCGCGTGATGGCGGGCAGGTCGGCGAGGAACCCCGAGCGGTAGGCGACGTGGCTGAGCACGACGAGTGCGGTCTGCGGACCCACGGCGGCGGCGACCTGCTCCGGGGTGACGCCCGCCTCCGTGTCGGCCTCGATCCACACCAGCCGCAGGCCGCGCTCGCGGGCGATGCCGTCGAGCAGGTAGCGGTCGGTCGGGAAGTTGTCGGTGTCGAGCACGATCTCGCTGCGCTCGGGGAGGCCGTCGACCGCGGCGCGCGCCAGCTTGTAGAGGAGGACGGTGGTCGAGTCGCCGATGAAGGTCTGGCCGGACGCTGCTCCGAGGGCGGCGCGGCCGAGGTCGTCCCCGATCGTGAACGGCAGCTCCATCCACTCCTCGTCCCAGCCGCGGATCAGGCGGTCGCCCCAGCCGTCGAGCAGGAAACGGTGGATGCGCTCCACGCTCGCGCGGGTGGGGCGGCCGAGGGAGTTGCCGTCGAAGTACGCGGTGACCTGGGAGGTGCCGTCGTCGATGCCGGCGAACCGGGTGCGGAAGGCGGCGAGGGGGTCGTTCGCGTCGAGAGCGCGGGCCGCGGT
>JAEWJG010000052.1 GCA_023386675.1 Actinomycetes bacterium | reverse complement strand
AGCCACGCGTTCTCGAGCGGGTGCGGGTGGGTCAGCTTCTCGACGCCCTCGTAGATCGAGAAAACGCCGCCGACGGAGAACAGGATGATCGACACGACGAACGCGTAGACGTACCGCTCGCGGCCGTAGCCGAACGGGTGCTCGCGGTCGGCCCTGCGGCGGGACTGGCGGCCGCCGATCAGCAGGAGCAGCTGGTTGCCGGAGTCGGCGAGCGAGTGGACGCCCTCCGCCAGCATCGACGACGAGCCCGAGAAGAACCACGCGATGAACTTGGTCAGGGCGATACCGAGGTTGGCCGCGAACGCCGCGACGATCGCCCGGGTGCCACCTGATGCGCTCATGCCCCCAATCCTAGGATGGAGCCATGGACGACACGCAGAACGTGACCCTCCCGACGATCGCGATGCTGGGCGCAGGCTCGATGGGCCGCGCCATCCTGAGCGGCCTGCTCGCGCCCGGGGTCGAGGTGGCGGGCATCCGCGTCACCAACCGGTCGGAGGCGCGCGCCGCGGAGCTCGCAGGCACGCCCGGCGTCACCGCCTACGCGACCGAGACGCAGGCCGACGCGAACCGGCTCGCGGTGGACGGCGCGCAGCTCGTCATCGTGGCGGTGAAGCCGGCGATGGTGCGGGATCTGCTCGCCGAGATCGGCGCCTCGCTCGCGCCAGGGACCGTCGTCGTCAGCGTCGCCGCCGGCGTCACGGCGGCGACCATGGAGTCGCTGCTGCCGGACTCGGTGTCCGTGGTTCGCGCGATGCCCAACACGCCCGCGGTCGTCGGCCAGGCGGTCACCGGGGTGTCGGCCGGCTCCCGCACCGACCCGTCCGACCTCGACGTGGTGCGCGCGCTGTTCGAGACCGTCGGTGAGGTGGTCGAGGTGCCCGAGGCGCAGCTGGATGCGCTGAGCACGATCTCCGGCTCCGGCCCCGCGTACGTGTTCCTCCTGATCGAGGCGCTGACCGAGGCCGCGGTGCAGAAGGGCTTCACGCCCGAGCAGGCAGCGACGCTGGTCAACGGCACCTTCCTGGGCGCCTCGCAGCTGCTCGTCTCCTCCGGAGAGGACCCGGCCGAGCTGCGCCGCCGCGTCACCAGCCCCAACGGCACCACCGAGCGAGCCATCTCCGTCCTCTCCGACGCCGACCTCCCCGCCCTCTTCACCCGAGCGACCGACGCTGCCCTAGCCCGAGCCCAAGAACTCGCCGCCTCCTAGCCCCCGAGCACAGGAAAAACGTCGCCATAGGGCTTTGATCAGCGCACTTTTCCTGTGCTCGCGAGCAGCCTGCTGAGGTTCGTGAGGAACAGCGTTGGATGGGCCAGGTCGTCCGCGGTGGTGTAGAGCACGGACCAACCGAGCGCGGTGAGTACCTCGCGGCGACGGATGTCGTCCCGGTACACCTGCTTTTCGGTTCGGTGATGGTCACCCAGGTATTCGATCGCGACGAGCGCGTCTGGATAAGCGAAGTCGACCATCGCGATCGTCCTACCGGAGGAATCCACGATGCGGTGGTTGAGCGTCGGAGGAGGGAAGCCGCTCCCCTCCATGAGAAGGCGGAGTCGCGTCTCCTGAGGCGAGAGGGAACCCCATCGGGCGAGATCCCTGGCAAGCCGTAGCTTCTTGACACCGCGCATGCGTCCATGTCTCGCGATGGCGGAATCCAGCCGATCGATCGTCGTGAGCCCAGGTGTCCCGGAGTACGGCTCGTCGCCGGTGATGAGCCAGTCGGCCGCGACCACGAGGTCGTCCAGCGTTGCCTCGGATGCAAGCTGAGCCCATGCGTCCTCGGCGCCGATCAGGCGAAGGCCACCCATCGAAACCACCTGCTGACCGGTCGGCTTCAACTCGTGAGCGCGTACTCGGCGAAGCTGAGGGCTGCGATGTGGCTGGAAGACGCAGATGTCGAGGTCGCGCTCAATTCTTTCGAGCCGGTGCGGAAGCGGGATGCCGTGAAGATGACCGGCTGTGGCATGACTGAAAGCTGCGTATGGAGGGAGCCGGACAGCCAAGGCGAGGGCGCGCTCCGCGATCGATTCGGGAGCCGAGTGCGCCTCGACGCGCACGCCGTGAAACGGCTTGCTGTAGGACGGCCCTCGCATCCGACCGTCCCCCACCCCGGCCCGGCGACCATCAGCCACGGTGAACGCTCGTGTCTCGTGTTGCATCTCCTCATCGTTCCCTGGCCTAGACCCTGGTCCCGAGTTGTCCACAGCTCCGCCCGCGAGCCCAGGAAAAAGGTCGCGCAATCGCGCGAACGAGGACGTTTTTCCTGTGCTCGGCGGCTAGCGGGAGGGGGGAGGGTCAGGAGTCGAGGGCGGCGAAGCGCTCGATGTCGGCGGAGGCGCCGGAGACGATGACGAGGTCGTGGTCGGTGACGACGGTGTCGGCGGTCGCGTAGGTGAAGGGGCGGCCGGGCGGCTTGACGCCGACGACCGTGATGTTGTGCTTCGAGCGCACACCGGACCGGCCGAGCGGGAGCCCGCGGATCGGCTTGGGCGGGTACATCTTGACCAGGGCGAAGTCGTCGTCGAACTCGATGAAGTCGAGCATCCGTCCCGACACCAGGTGCGCCACGCGCTCGCCCGCCTCCGCCTCCGGATAGATGACGTGGTTGGCCCCGATGCGCTCCAGGATGGTGCCGTGCGACCGCGAGATCGCCTTCGCCCAGATCTGCGGCACCTTGAGGTCGACGAGGTTGGCCGTGATGAGGACGCTCGCCTCGATGGACGACCCGACGGCGACGACGGCGATGGAGAAGTCCTCCGCGCCGATCTGCCGCAGCCCCTCGATGGAGCGCGCATCCGCCTGCACGGCGTGCGTCACCCGATCCGCCCACTTCTGCACGAGCCCGGCGTCGGTGTCGATCGCGAGCACCTCGCGCCCGAGCCGGTCGAGCTGCCCGGCCGTCGCCGCCCCGAACCGGCCGAGGCCGATGATGAGGACGGGCGCGTTGTGCTTGATCCGGTCAACCAACGAGCGGCCTCTCCTCGGGATTCGTGTACAGCTGCCGGCGCTGGCTCTGCGCCAGGGCGGCAGCGAGAGTCACTGTACCAACGCGCCCGCAGAACATCGTGGCGGCCATGATGTAGACGCCGGCGTCCGGCAGCTTCTCGGTCAGCCCGGTCGACAGGCCGCAGGTGGCGAAGCCGGAGATCACATCGAACAGCACGTGATCGAGCGGCGCCTTCGTGATCTGCAGGATCAGGATGGTCGAGATCGCCACGATCGTCGCACCCCACAGGGCGACGGCGACAGACAGCCGCAGCACGTCGATCGGGATGCGGCGCCGGAACGCATCCATCGAATCCACCCCGCGCGCCTCGGCGAAAGCGGCCAGGAAGAGGACTGCGAGTGTCGTCACCTTGATGCCGCCCGCGGTGGACGCCGACCCGCCGCCGATGAACATGAGCATGTCCGTGACGAGGAGGCTCGACCCGTGCAGGTCGTCGATCGGGATGGTCGAGAAGCCGCCCGACCGGGCCATCGTCGAGAGGAAGAGCGACTGGAAGACCGTGTGCCCGGCGTCCAGCCGCCCGAAGGTCTTCGGGTTGTCGTATTCGAGAACGATGTAGAGCGCCGCGCCCGCGACCAGCAGGATCACCGACGTCAGCAGCGTCAGCTTGACGTGGATGGACCACCTGCGCCGCTTCTGCCGGAGATTGGACGCGATGGCCAGGATCACGGGGAAGCCGATCGCGCCCAGGAAGACGCCCACCATCAGCGCCGAGAGGAACCAATAGTCGGTGGCGAAAGCCTGGATCCCCTGGGTGTTCGGCGCGAAGCCGGTGTTGGTGAACGCCATCGCCGAGTAGTAGAGCGACTCCCACGCGGCCGTCCCGACGTCGATGCCCGCGATCAGCATGCGCGGGAACAGCAGCAGCGCGACGCCCGCCTCGATGACGACCATGCTGAGCGCGACCGTCGTCAGCAGCTTGCCGACCTCGCCCAGCCGGACGGCCTGCCCCTCTGCGACCGGCCCGCCGTGCGCGCGCAGCGGGTTGCTGTCGCTCGCGGCCATGAGCTTGGCGCGCAGGCCCAGCTTGCGGGACACGATCAGGCCGAGGATGGACGCCATCGTCAGTACGCCCACGGCGCCCACCTGCACGCCGATGTAGACCAGAGCGTGGCCGAAATAGGACCAGTGCGTCGCCATGTCGACCGTCGAGAGGCCGGTGACGCAGATGACCGACATCGCCGTGAACAGGGAGTCGGCGAGCGGCGTCCATCGGCCGGACGCGGATGAGATGGGCAGCGAGAACAGCAGTGTGAAGACGAGGACCAGCGCCGCGAAGACGACGATGGCGAACCGCGAGGGGCTGCGGGCCGCGAAGCCGTTGATGAGGGCGCGGATCGGGCCGACGGAGGCTATGGACCCGCCGCCGACCGCCCGAGTGGTGCTCATGTCGAGTCCTTCCCGTCGTCTTCCTCTCAGGGGGCGGGCTTGGGACATGGTACTGCGCCGGGGGAATGACTAGCCTGGGGACATGGCCGACATCTTCGACGTGATCGCCGACCCGACGCGGCGCGAGATCCTGCGCGTGCTGCTCGACCGCAGTTCGGATGCGACGCATGCCGTGGGCGATATATCCGTTTCGGAGATCGTGGCGACCCTCGAACTCAGCCAGCCGACCGTGTCCAAGCATCTGAAGGTGCTGCGGGAGGCGGGTCTCGTGGCGGTCCGCGAGGAGGGACAGCACCGCTACTACCGCCTCGACTCGCGGCCACTGGAGTCGGTCGAGGACTGGATCATTCCCTTCACGGCATCCGACGACGACCTGGAGCTCAGCGTTCGGCTGGCCCAGGAGACCCGCGACTTCGCCAGTTCGGTCGGCAAGGTGCTGGCGGACACGCGGCACCGCGTCTCGTCCGCGACCGAGCGCGTGACGCCGAAGAAGTGGCGCAGGGACTGACCTTCCCGGGTACCATGTCGGTCAGGAAAGGGACACGATGGCACACGATCTGAAGGACGTGCGCTTCCTGACGGTCGCCGAGGTGGCCGACATGATGCGCGTCTCCCGCATGACCGTCTACCGGATGGTCCACGCGGGCGAGTTGCCGGCCATCCGGTTCGGCCGATCGTTCCGGGTTCCGGAGTCCGCGGTCGAGCAGCTCCTGCGGACGGCGGCCGTCCACGAGGGCGGCGTCGCGGATACTGCGTGACGTCGGGTAGACTGTCACTTCGTGTCGCCGCGCGCCCCGCGGCATGCCCCTGATTCTTTGTGAGGTCCACGTGGGTTCCGTTATCAAGAAGCGTCGCAAGCGTATGGCGAAGAAGAAGCACCGCAAGCTTCTTCGCAAGACGCGCCACCAGCGTCGCAACAAGAAGTAGGCCTCCGGCCTGCAGCTCAAGCGTCGGTCCGATCGGCCCGGCGCTTTTTGCTGTGCCCGGTGTTTAGAGTGGATGCGTGTCCACCGTCTCCCTGACCCTCATCGGCAAGCCCGGCTGCCACCTCTGCGACGACGCGAGGGAGGTCATCCGCGACGTCGTCACCGGCCTGCCCGACGGCGAGCCGGAGGTCGCGGTCGAGGAGCGCGACATCCTGCAGGATGCGGAGCTCCACGAGAAGTACGTGGAGGAGATCCCGGTCGTACTCATCGACGGGCGCGTGCACACCTACTGGCGCGTGGACCCGTCCCGACTGCGCGCCGCCCTGCTGGGCGCCGCGCGCTGACCGTCAGAACACCGGCGTCCGGGTGATATCGGCGTCGCTGCGACGGTAGTCGTCGAGGAACTGCTTCAGCGGCGCCGCGTAGAGCGCCTTAACCAGGTCGCCGGCCTTCGCGCCGTCGCGGTCCTTCGCCGCCGCCGCGATGGCGCCCAAGGCCTCGGGCAGGTCGTCGATCCCGAACGGCGTCTGCCAGGCGGAGATGTACCGCAGGAGCTGCGGGCTGAGTCCTTCGCTCATGGTCACGAGCACGTCGTTGCCGCCGAACCGCTCGAGCTCGAGGAAGAAGTCGTTGAACGCGTGGCCGAGGGCCGGCAGGTCGCGGGCCTTCGCGGCCTTCCTGACCGCCTTCTGCGCCTTGTCGAGCCGCGTCACCGCGGCGTTGTCGAGCGTCGGGACGATCGTGCGCGCCGCGTGCTCGTGCAGGAGGCCGGTCGCGTAGATGGCCTCGTCGATCGCCTTGAGGTCGATCGGGGCGACCCGGGTGTAGCGGTTCGGGGCCATCTCGACCAGGCCGATGTCGGCGAGCTTCATCAGGGCCTCGCGGATGGGCGTCCGCGAGACACCGAGCCACGCGGTCAGCTTCTCGTCGAGCAGCGTCTCGCCCGGCTCCAGGGTGCCGTCGAGGATGCCGTCGTAGAGGCGCGTGTAGACCACGTCGCGCAGAAGCCGGCGCTCGACGGGGGCGGTGTCGTTCGCGGGCAGCGGCATCAGCGGCTCTCCTTCTGGGATGCGGCGAACTCGTCGGCGAGGGTGATCAGTGCCTTGTCGAACAGCTCGGTGGCGGCGCGGCCGGCCTTGTCGGCCTTACCTGCCACGGCGGCGTCCGCGAGAGCGGTCACGGAGGAGCGGCCCTTCGCGAAGGCCGCGTCAGAGGGGGCGGCGTTGAGCGCGCGCTGCACCTCCGGCAGGTGGCGCTTGAGCAGGCGTGCGACGGTGCCGTTGTCGAGCCGCCGGACGAAGACGCCGAGGAAGCCGTCGGCCGACAGGCCGGTGCGCACCACGGAAGCGCTGTCGCCTTCCGCAGCAGAGCGCAGCTCGTCGCGGTCGGCCTCGGTCAGCAGCGGCGTCGCATCCCGCACCACGCCGGCGACGAGCACGCCGACCGTGGCGATGAGGTGGCGGAGCCTGTCCGGCTCGATGGGGGTGACCCGTGTGCGGCGCTGCGGGAGGATCTCGACCAGGCCCATCGTGGCGAGCTGGTTGAGGGCTTCGCGGACCGGGGTGCGCGAGACGCCGACCCACCGCTCGATCTCGGCGTCGTACAGCTGTTCGCCGGGGAGGAGGTCGCCGTCGACGATCGCGTCGAGGAGGCGTACGAAGACTTCGTCGCGGATGAGCCGACGGGGGCTGGCGGCTCCGGTCACGGGCACGGGCATAGATGAATGTTACATCCCGGTCTCTCAGGTGGCGGGCTGATGTACCGGGTGTCGAAAGCGTGCATCTCAGGGTCTCGACGCTCCTGCCCGGCGTTCATCGAGTCCCCATCCGGCGCCCACCGGCCCCTCAGTCTCGCGGGCGTAGGCTGGCCTGGTGAGATCAGCCCCGACCGCTCGGCGGGAGACTGGCGTGACGGTCCTCGAGGCCGAGACCACACCGCTCGATGACGTCCGCCAGCTCATCCCCTTCCTCGACTCCCGCACGCCTCTGCTCTGGCTGCGCAAGGGAGAGGGGATGGCCGGCATCGGCGAGGTGCTGCGGCTCGAGTTCACCGGGCCGGACCGCATCGAACAGGCCTCCGCCGCGTGGCGTGAGGTCGCCGCGGCCGCGAGCGTCGAGGACGCGGTGCACACCCCCGGCACCGGGCTCGTGGCCTTCGGTACCTTCGCCTTCGACGACGCGAGCACGGCGACGAGCACGCTGATCGTGCCGGAGGTCGTGGTCGGCCGCCGCGGCAGCAGGAGCTGGATCACCCGCATCGCGCGCGCCGGCGATCCCGTCGCCCGCGCGCTGCCGCGTCCGACCGCCTTCGGCGACGAGTACCGACTGAGCCTCCTGCCAGGGCAGCTCGGCGGCGACGGCTACCGGTCGGCGGTGGCAGCGGCCGTGGAGCGCATCCGCGAGGACGACCTCTCGAAGGTGGTGCTGGCCCGCGACCTCCGCGGTCACCTGCCGGTCGAGTCCGACCTGCGACGCGCTTTGGTGGAGCTCGCGCTCGGCTACCCGGACTGCTGGACGTTCGCCGTCGACGGCCTGGTGGGCTCATCGCCGGAGACCCTGGTGCGCGTGCATCACGGCACCGTCACGGCGCGCGTGCTCGCCGGCACGATGTCGCGTGGCGTGGACGCCGCGCGGGATGCGGCCGCCGCGGCCGAGCTGGTCGCGAGCGCCAAGGATCAGGGCGAGCACCGCTTCGCGGTCACGAGCGTGATGGACGCGCTGCGCCCGCACAGCGCCGACCTCGCCGCCAGCGACGAGCCGTTCACGTTGAAGCTCCCCAACCTCTGGCATCTGGCGACCGACATCGCCGGGATGCTGAGCGACGGGTCGAGCTCGCTGGACCTCGCCGCGGCCCTGCATCCGACCGCTGCGGTCGCGGGCACGCCGCGCACCGAGGCCCTCGCCCTCATCCGCGAGCTCGAGCCGTTCGATCGCGGTCGCTACGCCGGCCCGGTGGGCTGGGTCGGGGGCGACGGCGACGGCGAGTGGGCCATCGCGCTCCGGTGCGCGCAGGTCGAGCCGGGCGGTGACCTCACGGCGTACGCCGGCGCCGGCATCGTCGCGGACTCCGACCCCGACCGCGAACTCGCCGAGACGACGATGAAGTTCCGGCCGATCGTCGAGGCGTTCGGCTGATCAGGACTCGGCGAGGCGGCGCTTCTGCTCCTCCACGTCGTAGTCGGGCTTCGGCCACTCCAGGTTCAGGTCCGACAGGGCCCGGATGAGCAGCTGCTGCACCGCGGCGCGGGCGTACCACTTGTGGTCGGCCGGGACGACGAACCACGGTGCGTAGGCGGAGGCCGTCCGGTCGAGCGCGACCTGGTACGCCTCCTGGTAGTCGTCCCACAGCAGGCGCTCGTCGACGTCGGCCGGGTTGAACTTCCAGTACTTGTCCGGCCGGTCGAGCCGGGATGCGAGGCGCTTCCGCTGCTCCTCCTTGCCCAGGTGCAGCATGACCTTGATCACCGTGGTGCCGGACTGCGCCAACTCCTTCTCGAACGCGTTGATCGCGCCGTAGCGTCGCTCCAGCTCCTCCGGCGGCGCGAGCTGCCGGACCCGGCCGATGAGGACGTCCTCGTAGTGGGAGCGGTCGAACACACCGACCTGGCCTGCTGACGGGACTTCGCGCCAGATCCGCCAGAGGAAGTCGTGGGCGAGCTCGTCCGGCGTCGGCTTGCCGAACCCGGCGTAGCGGACGCCGCCGGGGTTCATCGCGCCGATGACGTGGGACACGATGCCGCCTTTGCCCGCGGTGTCCATGGCCTGCAGGACCAGGAGCACCGATCGCGGCTCGCCCTGCCTGCCGCAGGCGAACAGCTGCTCCTGGAGGTCGGCCAGCACGTCGGCGTCCTCTTTCAGGGTCTTCTCGCCGTCCTTCTTGTCGCCGCGGAACCCGGGCGTCGCATCCGTCGGCTGATCCGCCAGCCGGAAGCCCGGCTTCACGCGCAGCAGCTCGTAGGGATCGTCGGTCCAGTTCGTTCGCTCGCCCATCGCCGGCCTCCTCGTCGCCTGGGCGCCCATCGTAGACCCGCCGCGACCGGCGTGGCCCGGCCGAAATGCCCGCTAGCCGAGCGCGGGGGCGGCGCATTACGGTGTGCGCGATGAGAGGGGCCTCACATGGGCACGTTCTGGAGTGTGTTCCTGTACACGTTTTGGATCTTCGCGTTCGTCGCGTTCTTGATGATGCTGTTCATGGTGCTGGTGGACCTGTTCCGCGACCAGTCGCTGAACGGATGGTGGAAAGCGGTGTGGGTGATCTTCCTGGTGTTCCTTCCGGTGATCACGGTGCTCGTCTATCTGATCGCCCGGGGGCGAGGGATGGCGGAGCGGAACCTCGCGCGGCGCGCGACCGTACCGGAGGACGACAGCTGGGGAGCGCACCCGACGCCGTCCGCGACGCCGGCGGCAGACATCCAGCAGGCGCAGACGCTGCTCGACCGCGGGGTCATCAGCAAGGGCGAGTTCGACGCGTTGCGCGCCAAGGCGCTGGGGCAGCGGTTCTGAGCGTTCGGCGTGCGTTCCGGGTCCCTGACTGCAACGGTCCGACGGCGCAGCCTAAGCTGGTGGGGTGAGTAAGGCCGACCTCAGCAAGCAGCCCGCCCAGGTCGCCGCCATGTTCGACCAGGTGTCGACGCGCTACGACCGGACCAACGCCGTCCTGTCGGTGGGCAATGCGGCGCTGTGGCGCGTGGCGACGACGCGTGCCGTCGACCCCCGCGCCGGCGAGACCATCCTCGATGTGGCCGCCGGAACGGGCACGTCGAGCGCGTCGCTCGCCCGCAACGGCGCCTCGGTCGTCGCCGCCGACTTCTCCGAGGGGATGATCGAGGTCGGGCGGCAACGCCAGGCGGGCAACCCGTTCGTCCGCTTCGTCCAGGCGGACGCCACCGCGCTGCCCTTCGAGGACGACTCCTTCGACGCCGTGACGATCTCGTTCGGCCTCCGCAACATCGTCGACCCCAAGAAGGCGCTCGCCGAGTTCTTCCGCGTCGTCAAGCCGGGCGGCCGTGTGGTCGTGTGCGAGTTCTCGCAGCCCCCTCTCTCGCCGATCCGCGCGGGGTACTCGGCGTACCTGAAGTACGGGATGCCTGTGCTCGCGCGGGTGGCCAGCTCCAACCCGGCGGCGTACGAGTACCTGATGGACTCGATCCAGGCGTGGCCGGACCAGCGCACGCTTGCCGCATGGCTGCGCGAGGCCGGGTTCGAGCGCGTGGCGTACCGGAACTTGACCGCCGGAATCGTCGCGCTCCACCGCGGCTTCAAGCCGGAGCGTCCTGTCGTGGTGGAGGAGGCGCCCGCGGCGAAGCCGAAGCGCAAGCCCGCCGCGAAGCCGAAGACCGCGCCCTCGCCCGATTCCGCGGCGAAGCCCACGCCCGCGTCCGCGGCGAGGCCGAAGCCCGGGTCCGCGGCGAAGCCGAAGCCCGCGTCCGCGGCGAAGGCGAAGCCCGAGACCGCGGCGAAGCCCAAGACCACGCCCGCGGCGAAGCCGAAGGCAGCGCCGAAGCCGAAGTCCGCGCCGAAGCCGACGACCGAGCCGGCATCCGGCGCGCGCGGCGGCTCCGAATCCTCTGCGTCCATCGTCCCGTCCGAGGGGGAGTAGTGCCACGAAGTGTCCCGGCCGTGCGGCGTCCGTCGCTGACCGGTCAGCTGGGATTCACCGAGCGGATCTTCATCCGCGGTGAGGACCGCGAGCTCGCCAACGCCGTCGATGACGGACTCGCCCTGGTCGAGGAGGGTCTGCACCGCGAGATGCACTTCGCGGACGGCCTCGCCGACGTCACGGCCCGCTACCTGCTGGAGGCCGGGGGCAAGCGGGTGCGACCGATGCTGACCCTGCTCGCAGCGCAGCTGGGCGACGGCACGAACGCCGACGTGATCCAGGCCGCCGAGGCCGTCGAGATCACCCACCTCGCCTCGCTCTATCACGACGACGTCATGGACGACTCGCAGATGCGCCGCGGCGTCCCGAGCGCGCAGTTCGTCTGGGGCAACTCCGTCGCGGTGCTCACCGGCGACCTGCTCTTCGCACGGGCGAGCAAGCTCGTCTCGGCGCTGGGCGAGCGCGCCATCCAGCTCCAGGCCGACACCTTCGAGCGGCTCTGCCTCGGGCAGCTGCACGAGACCATCGGGCCCCAGGACGGAGAGGACCCGGTCGAGCACTACATCCAGGTGCTGGCCGACAAGACCGGCTCGCTCATCGCCGTCGCCGCCCAGATGGGCGTCGTGTTCTCGAACGCGCCGACCTCCTACGAGGAGCCGGTGGTCGTCTTCGGCGAGAAGATCGGCGTCGCCTTCCAGCTCATCGACGATGTGATCGACCTTTCCGATCAGGGCGTCGCCGAGACAGGCAAGACCCCGGGCAACGACCTGCGCGCCGGTGTCGCCACCCTTCCCGTGTTGCGCCTGCGCGAGCGGGCCGCCACGGACCCCGGCTCCGCCGCCCTGCTCGAGCGCCTCGAGCGCGACGTCATCGGATCGGCCGAGGAGGGCGAGGTCACGCCCGCCGCGATGGAGGCGATCGCGGCGCTGCGCGAGCACGACGTGACGCGTCAGACGCTGGAGGAGGCGCACCGCTGGGCCCGCGAGGCGGTCGAGGCGCTGGCGCCCTTGCCGGACGGCCCGGTGAAGAAGGCCCTCGTCCGGTTCGCGGACACCATCGTCGAGCGCTCCAGCTGAGCCGCACGGAACACCAGAAGGAATCAACGAATGACCAAACTGCGACTGGCCATCGTCGGCGCCGGGCCGGCGGGCATCTACGCCGCCGACATCCTGCTGAAGGCCGAGCGCGGCTTCGACGTCTCGATCGACCTCTTCGAGCAGCTGCCCGCGCCGTACGGCCTGGTCCGCTACGGCGTCGCGCCCGACCACCCGCGCATCAAGGGCATCATCACCGCCCTCCGCGAGGTGCTCGACCGCGGCGACATCCGCATCTTCGGCAACGTGGAGTACGGACGCGACATCACCCTCGACGACCTCAAGCGCCACTACAACGCCGTCATCTTCGCGACGGGCGCGGTCCGCGACGCCGACCTCGAGATCCCCGGCATCGAGCTCCACGGCTCGTACGGCGCCGCCGACTTCGTGAGCTGGTTCGACGGTCACCCGGATGTGCCGCGTACCTGGCCGTTGGAGGCGAAGTCGGTCGCCGTGATCGGCAACGGCAATGTCGCGCTTGACATCTCCCGCATGCTCGCCAAGCACGCGGACGACCTCCTGCCGACCGAGATCCCGGAGAACGTCTACGAGGGCCTCAAGGCCTCCCCGGTGACGGACGTGCACGTATTCGGCCGCCGCGGACCCGCGCAGGTCAAGTTCACACCGCTGGAGCTGCGGGAGCTCGGCGAGCTGCGCGACGTCGACATGATCCTGTACGACGAGGACTTCGACTACGACGAGCAGTCCAAGGCCGCGATCGCGAGCAACAAGCAGGTCATGGTCATCGACCGAGTGCTGCAGCAGTGGCGGCAGCGCGAGGTGGGGAGCGCCTCCCGCCGCCTGCACCTTCACTTCTACGCCAAGCCGCTCGAGGTGGTGGGCGACGAGCACGGGAACGTCACGGCCTTCCGATACGAGCGCACCGAGCCGGACGGCGAGGGCGGCGTGCGCGGGACCGGCGAGATCCGCGAGCTCGAGATCGACGCGATCTACCGCGCGGTCGGCTACTTCGGCTCGCCGCTGCCCGGCATCCCGTTCGATCGCAAGCACGGCGTCATCCCCAACCACGAGGGCCAGGTGCTGCGCAAGGGCGACAACGAGCGCATGTACGGCGTGTACGCGACCGGGTGGATCAAGCGCGGTCCGGTCGGACTCATCGGTCACACGAAGTCGGATGCGATGGAGACGATCAAGCATGTGATCAACGATCAGGGCAACTGGTGGTCTCCCGCCGACCCCTCAGAGGAATCTGTGGAGAACCTCCTGCGCGAGCGGGGTGTGGAATACACGAACCTCGACGGCTGGCACAACCTCGACGCGCACGAGCAGTCCCTCGGCGCCGAGCAGGGCCGAGCCCGCATCAAGGTGGTCCCGCGCGACGAGATGGTCCGCGTCTCCAACGGGGTCCCCGCCGTCGACTGACACCGTCCGCCGGGTCAGAAGAACATCGCCGCGGCGGCAGCGCACATCCCGAACGACGCCAGGGCGCCCAGCCACATTTGCGGTGTCCGCCGGCGCCCCAGGGTCCGGAGGCCGCCGAGGAGGCAGGCGCCGCAGAGGACGACCAGCGCGGCGGTCAGGGCCAGCGGGAGCCACGTGCCGTCGTGCCCGGCGTGGGCGGGGGACGCGGCCGCAGCCCGCGCTCCCCGGTGGAACAG
>JAEWJG010000040.1 GCA_023386675.1 Actinomycetes bacterium | reverse complement strand
CTCATCACGCGCGCCGACGTGCAGTCGTCCGCGCAGGGCGCGCCGGCGGCGACAGCCGCGCCGACGGTGGGGCGCGAGACGCGCATCCCGATCCGCGGCGTCCGCAAGGCGACCGCCGACGCGATGGTGCGCAGCGCGTTCGGCGCGCCCCAGGCGACGGTCTTCCTCACGGTGGATGTCACGCCCACGACCGAGCTGACCGCCCGGCTGCGCGCGCGTCCCGAGCTCGCGGACGTGCGCCCCGGCCTCCTCGCCGTCGTGGCAAAGGCCCTGGCGCTCGCCGTGCGCCGCACGCCCGAGGTCAACTCGCGGTGGGACGACGCGGCGAACGAGATCGTGCAGCCGGAGTACATCCACCTCGGCATCGCGGCCGCGACGCCGCGCGGGCTGCTCGTGCCGGTGATCCGGGATGCGGACGCGATGTCGCTGGCGGACGTCGCCGCAGCGATCCGTCAGCTGGCGGAGACAGCCCGTGCTGGACGCACGGCACCGGCCGACCTCAGCGGCGGAACCATCACGATCACGAACGTCGGCGTCTTCGGCGTGGACATCGGGACGCCCATCCTGACGCCCGGCGAGGCGGCCATCCTCGCGGTCGGCGCGGTGCGGAAGCAGCCGTGGGAGCACCAGGGCGGCATCGCGCTGCGCGACGTGCTGACCCTCGCGCTGACCTTCGACCACCGGATCGTCGACGGCGAGCAGGCGTCCCGCTTCCTCGCCGACGTGGGCCGCATCCTCGCCGACCCCGCGTCCGTCCTCACGATGGTCTGACCCGCACTGGTTGACGCAACACGCCGTGCCGACCGGGGGGGCGGCACGGCGTGTTGCGTCAATCAGACGAATGCGCGGCTACGCGTGCAGGGCGGCGTTCAGCTCCACGCCGACGCCGGCGCGGCGCAGCACCTCGACGGCGCCGGTCAGCGAGTTGCGGCGGAACAGCAGCCCGGGCTGTCCGGACAGCTCGGCCGCCTTGACGGTCTGCGGGCGTCCGTCGGCGGTGGGCGCCTCGCCGACGAGCACGACCTTCGTCCCTGCAGTCACATAGAGGCCGGCCTCGACCACGGAGTCGTCGCCGATGGAGATGCCGATACCCGAGTTCGCGCCGAGCAGGGCCCGCTCGCCGATCGAGACCCGGTGCGTCCCGCCTCCGGAGAGCGTCCCCATGATGGAGGCACCGCCGCCGATGTCGGACCCGTCGCCGACCACGACGCCCTGCGAGATGCGTCCCTCGACCATGGACGAGCCCAGCGTCCCGGCGTTGAAGTTCACGAAGCCCTCGTGCATGACCGTCGTGCCGGGCGCGAGGTGCGCGCCGAGCCGCACGCGGGAGGCGTCGGCGATCCGGACACGGTCCGGCGTGACGTAGTCGAGCAGCCGCGGGAACTTGTCAACGCCCGACACCTGGATGCCCGCGCGCTGCAGCCGCGGACGCAGCCGGTCGAGGTCGGCCGGGTTCACCGGGCCGGCATTGGTCCAGGCCACGTTCGGAAGGTGCGCGAAGATGCCGTCCAGGTTGAGGCCGTTCGGCTGCACCAGCAGGTGCGAGAGCAGGTGGAGGCGCAGGTACGCATCCGACGTGGACGCGGGAGGCGCGTCCAGGGAGATCTCGACCGTCACGATGTCGATGCGGACGGCGCGGCGGGGGTCCTCGCCCGCGAGCTCCTCGAACTCGGCCGGGGCGATCCAGCGGTCGCGGCCCGCGGGCAGCGTCCCGAGCCGCGGCGACGGGTACCACGTGTCGAGCACGGTGCCGTCGGCCGCCACGGTGGCGAGGCCGTAGCCCCAGGCGGAGCGGGGCGCTGTGGAACTGTCAGGCACGTCTGAAGGCATGCCCCTAGGTTAGTAGGGTGCAGAACGACAGCCTCTCCCTCGACCTCGCCGCCACGTCCATCGACCTGACCCGTCAGCTGTGCGACATCGAGTCGGTCTCCGGCGACGAGGGCGCGCTCGCGGATGCCATGGAGGCGGCGCTCGCGGGCCTCCCGCACCTCGAGGTGATCCGCGACGGCGACGCGATCGTCGCCCGCACGAACCTCGGCCGCGAGCGGCGTGCGCTGATCGCCGGGCACATCGACACCGTCCCGCTCAACGGCAACCTGCCGACCCGCTACGAGGAGCACGACGGCATCCGCTACCTCTGGGGCCGCGGCACCGTGGACATGAAGGCCGGCGTCGCCGTGCAGCTGAAGCTCGCCGCCGAGCTCACCGACCCCGCCGTCGACGTGACGTGGATGTGGTACGACCACGAGGAGGTCAACGCCGAGCTGAACGGCCTCGGCCGCCTGGCGCGCAACCGGCCGGACCTCTTCGTCGGCGACTTCGGGATCCTGGGCGAGCCCAGCAACGGCGTCGTGGAGGGCGGCTGCAACGGCAACCTGCGCGTCGAGGTCCGCACCTACGGCCTGCGGGCGCACTCGGCACGCGGCTGGGTCGGCGACAACGCCATCCACAAGGCGGCGCCGATCCTCGACATCCTGGCCTCCTACCAGGCGCGCGAGGTGGAGGTCGACGGCCTCGTCTACAAGGAGGGGCTCAACGCGGTCGGCATCTCCGGCGGCGTCGCGGGCAACATCATCCCGGACGAGTGCATGGTCCACATCAACTACCGGTTCGCGCCGTCGCGCAGCTCACAGGAGGCGATCGAGCACATGCACGAGCTGTTCGGCGACTACGAGATCACCGTGGTCGACCGCGCCGACGGCGCCCGGCCGGGGCTGGATGCGCCGCTCGCGCAGGAGTTCGTCGCCGCGGTCGGCGGCGTGGCCAAGCCGAAGTACGGCTGGACGGACGTCGCACGGTTCAGCGCGCTCGGCATCCCGGCGGTCAACTACGGCCCCGGCGACCCGCTGAAGGCGCACGCCGACGACGAGCGTGTGGACGTGGAGCAGATCGTGGCGGTCGAGGAGGGGCTGCGTGCCTGGCTCAGCGGCGCAGGCTCCCGCTGACCCGGCCGGCCTGACCGACGCCCCCGACACCCAGGGCGCCGGCGCAGGCGCCCGCGCGCACGGCGCCTGGTGGACGCGGTGGTGGGTGCTCGTCCTCGCCGTCTACCTCGCCGCGCGGGCCGTGACGACGGTGATCCTGCTCGCCTTCGCGGCTGGGGAAGGCAAGAACGCCTGGACCTCCGCGTCGCCCGACTACTTCACGTTCGCCAACATCTGGGACGGGCGCTGGTACGAGATCGTCGCCGGCTTCGGCTATCCTGCCGCCCTGCCGACCGCCGACGGTGTGCACGTCAACGAGAACGCCTGGGCGTTCATGCCCGGGTTCCCCGGCGTCGTGGACGGCGTCATGTTCGTCACGCGGCTGTCGTGGCCGTACGCAGCCGTGCTCGTGTCGTTCCTGGCCGGAGCGGGCGCAGCCCTCGTGTTCCACCGGCTGATGCGCCGCGTCGGGCTCTCTTCGTCGCAGAGTCTGTTCGCGGTGGTCCTGTTCTGCGTCGCGCCGGTGTCGCCGCTGTTCCAGGTGGCGTACGCGGAGTCGCTGTACATCCTGCTGCTGGTCACCGCCCTCCTCCTGCTCGTCGAGCGGAAGTACGGCTGGCTCTTCCCGGTGGTGCTGGCGATGGCGTTCACCCGGCCGAGCGGGCTGGCGTTCGCCCTGGCGCTTGCCATGCACGTCGTCTACCGCTGGATGCGCCGGCGCACGGACCCGTTTCCCGTGCGCGAGCGCATCCTGAGCGTGTCGCTGACGGTGTTCAGCGGAGTGGCGGGTCTGGCGTGGCCCGCCATCGCGGCGATCGCGACCGGGTCGCTCACCGCCTACACCGACACCGAGCTGGCCTGGCGGTCGCCGTACATCGGCTATGTGCACCTGGTGCCGTTCGCGCCGTGGTTCCAGGGCGCCGACTGGTGGGCGAGCGCGATGCTCGGGCTGCCGGGCTGGATCGGCGTGGTCGCGCTGGTCGTCATCCTCGCGGCGTTCGCCGTGCTGCTGTTCTCGCCCGCCGTGAGGCGGCTGGGCGTGGACCTGCGCTTCTGGATCGTCGCGTACTCCCTCTACCTGCTCGCGGTCTTCTTCCCGCAGTCGAGCACGTTCCGGCTGCTGATGCCGCTGTTCCCGCTGCTCGGCGCGCTCGCCCTGCCGCGCAGCCGCGTCTACCGCGTGGCCGTGGTGCTGCTGTTCGTCGCCCTCCAGGTGGGGTGGGTCGCGATCTGCTGGACGATCGACGGATACGACTGGTCACCTCCGTGATACCGGCGATTTCCGCAGGCCCACCAGGATGTCGGATAATAGAAGGACATCCACGAAAGGGGAGCTGCATGGCGGCCATGAAGCCGAGGACCGGGGACGGGCCTATGGAGGCTGTGAAGGAGGGACGGCTCATCATCGTGCGTGTGCCGCTCGAGGGTGGGGGACGACTCGTGGTCTCCGTCAACGACGCGGAAGCCAAAGAGCTCCATGACGCGCTCGCGAGTGTCGTGACCTCCGCCTGAACCACGCTGTACCGAGAAGGGCCCC
>JAEWJG010000038.1 GCA_023386675.1 Actinomycetes bacterium | reverse complement strand
TCCTGTGGGGCATCCTCCCGATCTACTTCCTGGCGCTCGCCCCGGCCGGCGCGTGGGAGATCGTCGCCTGGCGGATCATCTTCTCGCTCGGCTTCTGCGCCATCGCGCTGACCGTCACCCGCACCTGGCGCCAGTTCGGCTCCCTGATGCGGGACACCCGGGTCCTGTTCACCATGGGGCTCGCCGGCCTGTTCATCTACGTCAACTGGCAGACCTACGTCCTCGCCACGGTCAGCGGACACGTCGTCGAGGCGGCGCTCGGGTACTTCATCAACCCGATCGTCACCGTGTTCCTCGGAGTGGTCGTCCAGCGCGAGCGGCTCCGGATCGCGCAGTGGGTCGCGGTCGGCGTGAGCATCGTCGCCGTCGTCGTGCTCGCGATCGGCTACGGCTCTGTGCCGTGGATCGCCCTCATCCTCGCGTTCTCGTTCGGGTTGTACGGTCTCATCAAGAAGCGGGTCGGCGGCCGCGTGGATGCGCTGTCCGGCCTGACACTGGAGACGCTGTGGCTCGCCCCGGTCGCGGTCATCCAGCTGATCGTCGTCGGCGTGACGGCCGGGCTGACGCTCACCACCGCGGGCCCCTGGCACACCGTCCTCCTCGTCGGCGCCGGCGTCATCACGGCCGTCCCGCTGCTCTTCTTCGCCGCCGCGTCGCGCCGCCTTCCGCTCGTGTTCATGGGCTTCATCCAGTACTTCGCCCCGATCATCCAGTTCGTCGTCGGCGTCGCCGTGCTGCACGAGGCGATGCCGCCGGAACGCTGGCTCGGCTTCGCGATCGTGTGGCTCGCGCTGATCATCCTGAGCGTCGACATGATCGTCGCCGCTCGGCAGGGCAAGCGCGCCGCCGAGCTCGATCTGGCACCCGTCGACTGAGTCGTCCCGGCCCGGAATACCCGCCCAGCTTCTGCCGTTACCATTGAGCATCCACAGTCGCGCATCTTCTTGATAGGGGTGAAATGGATCAGCCCGATCCGTTCGGTTTCATCGGTTTGACCTACGACGACGTCATGCTGCTCCCGGGGCACACGGACGTCATCCCGAGCGAGGCGGACACCTCGACCCGCCTGACCAAGCGCATCTCGATGGCCACTCCGCTGCTGTCGAGCGCCATGGACACCGTGACCGAGTCGCGCATGGCGGTCGCCATGGCTCGCCAGGGCGGCATCGGCATCATCCACCGCAACCTCTCGATCGAGGACCAGGCGTCGCACGTCGACAAGGTGAAGCGCTCCGAGTCGGGCATGATCACCAACCCGGTCACGACGACTCCGGACGCGACGGTCGAGGAAGTGGACGCGCTGTGCGGCCAGTTCCGCGTCAGCGGCCTGCCCGTGGTCGAGCCGGACGGCACCCTCGTCGGCATCATCACCAACCGCGACATGCGCTTCGTCTCGCCGTTCGAGCGGTCGACGACCAAGGTCCGCGACGTCATGACCCGCCAGCCGCTCATCACCGCGCCCGTCGGCATCGACCCGGACTCGGCGGTCGCCATCTTCGCCGAGCACAAGATCGAGAAGCTGCCGCTGGTGGACGCGGACGGCAAGCTCCGCGGCCTCATCACCGTCAAGGACTTCGACAAGAGCGAGAAGTACCCGGACGCCACGAAGGACGACGAGGGCCGTCTGCGCGTCGGCGCGGCCATCGGCTTCTTCGGCGACGCCTGGCAGCGTGCGATGACCCTGGTCGACGCGGGCGTGGACGTCATCGTCGTCGACACCGCGAACGGCGACAGCGCCGGCGTGCTCGACATCATCCGCCGCCTCAAGGCCGAGCCGCGCGCGTCGCACGTCGCCGTGATCGGCGGCAACGTCGCCACCCGCTCGGGCGCGCAGGCGCTCATCGACGCGGGGGCCGACGCCATCAAGGTCGGCGTGGGCCCCGGCTCCATCTGCACCACCCGCGTCGTCGCCGGTGTCGGCGTGCCGCAGGTGACCGCGGTGTACGAGGCGTCGCTCGCGGCCCGCGAGGCGAACGTCCCGCTCATCGCGGACGGCGGCCTGCAGTACTCGGGCGACATCGCAAAGGCCCTCGTCGCCGGCGCGGACAGCGTCATGCTGGGCTCGCTGCTGGCTGGCACCTCCGAGTCGCCCGGCGACCTGGTGTTCGTCAACGGCAAGCAGTTCAAGAACTACCGCGGCATGGGGTCGCTGGGCGCCCTCCAGACCCGCGGCAAGAAGACCTCGTACTCGCGCGACCGGTACTTCCAGGCGGATGTGCCGAGCGACGAGCAGCTGATCGCCGAGGGCATCGAGGGGCAGGTGCCGTTCCGCGGCCCGCTCTCGGCCGTCGCGTACCAGCTGGTCGGCGGCCTGCGCCAGTCGATGTTCTACGTCGGTGCGCGCACCATCCCGGAGCTCAAGTCGAACGGCAAGTTCGTCCGCATCACGGCCGCTGGGCTCAAGGAGTCGCACCCGCACGACATCCAGATGGTCGTGGAGGCGCCCAACTACCGTCGCTGAGCCGGTCCACGAAACCGCCGTCCGCATTTCCGCGGACGGCGGTTTCGTTTATCCTGGAAGGCTTTGCCCGCCTCCAGATCAGGACCGACCATGAGCCACATCGACGTCTCCGGCGTCTCCTACACGCTCGCCGACGGCCGCCCGCTGCTCGACGATGTCTCCTTCCGCATCGGCGACGGCCGGGTGGGCGCCCTCATCGGCGCGAACGGCGCGGGCAAGTCGACGCTGCTCCGCATCATCCGCGGCGAGTTGCGCCCCGATGCGGGCGGCGTGGTGATCGACGGCGGTCTCGGCGTGATGAACCAGTTCGTCGGGCACGTGCGCGACGAACGGACGGTGCGCGACCTGCTCGTCGGCGTCGCCCCTGCGGGCGTGCGCCGGGCTGCGGACGCGCTGGAGGCCGCGGAGGACGCCATCATCGAGCGGGACGAGACGGACACCCAGCTCCGTTACGCGACAGCGCTGGCCGAGTACGCGGACGCCGGCGGCTACGACCAGGAGGTCGTCTGGGACCAGTGCACGGTGGCCGCGCTCGGCGTGCCCTTCGACCGTGCGCGCAACCGTCCCGTTCGGTCGCTCTCCGGTGGCGAGCAGAAGCGGCTGGTGCTGGAAGCGCTGCTCCGGGGGCCGGACCAGGTGCTGCTCCTCGACGAGCCCGACAACTACCTCGACGTCCCGGCCAAGCGCTGGCTGGAGGAGCAGCTGCGGTCGACGCCGAAGACCGTTCTCGTCGTCTCCCACGACCGCGAGCTGCTCGCCAACGCGGCCGACCGCATCGTCACGCTCGAGCTCGGCGCGGGCGGCAACACGACCTGGACGCACGGCGGCGGCTTCGCCGGCTACCACGACGCGCGCCGGGAGCGGATGGAGCGCCTCGAGGAGCTGCGCCGGCGCTGGGACGAGGAGCACGCCAAGCTGAAGGCGCTGGTGCTCCGGTTCAAGGAGAAGGCCAAGTACAACAGCGACCTCGCGAACGCCTACCAGGCCGCGCAGACACGGCTCGCGCGGTTCGAGGCGGCCGGGCCCCCGCAGGCGGTGCCGCGCGAGCAGAACGTGCGGATGCGGCTGACCGGCGCCCGGACCGGCCGACGCGTCCTGGAGTGCCGTGACCTGGAGCTTACCGGGCTGATGCGGCCGTTCGACGCGGAGGTGTGGTTCGGCGAGCGTGTGGCCGTGCTCGGCTCCAACGGGTCCGGCAAGTCGCACTTCCTGCGGCTGCTCGCGGCCGGGGGCACCGATCCCGATCCGGCGGCCGGCCATCTGGCGTCGGCGGACGTGGCGGGTGCGCCGGTGCCGCACACCGGCGTCGCCAAGCTGGGTGCGCGTGTGGCGCCGGGGCTGTTCGCGCAGGCGCACGAGCATCCGGAGCTCGTCGGACGCACGCTCCTGGAGATCCTGCACCGCGGAGACGACCGCCGGGACGGGCTCCCCCGCGAGGCGGCCAGCCGGGTGCTCGACCGCTACGGGCTGGCCGGCGCGGCCGAGCAGGCGTTCGAGTCGCTGTCGGGCGGTCAGCAGGCGCGGTTGCAGATCCTCCTGCTCGAACTGTCCGGCGCGACGCTGCTGCTGCTCGACGAGCCGACCGACAACCTGGACCTCGTCTCCGCGGAGGCGCTCGAGGAAGGGCTCGCCGGATTCGAGGGCACGGTCATCGCGGTCACGCACGACCGCTGGTTCGCCCGCGGCTTCGACCGGTTCCTCGTCTTCGGGTCCGACGGCGCCGTCTACGAGGCCGACGAGCCGGTGTGGGACGAGCGACGCGTCAGCCGCGTGCGCTGATCCCGGCGATCCGGTCGGCGGCCTCGGTCAGGACCTCG
The DNA here is from genome assembly GCA_023386675.1 of Actinomycetes bacterium. Lineage (GTDB taxonomy): Bacteria > Actinomycetota > Actinomycetes > Actinomycetales > Microbacteriaceae > Leifsonia. The sequence continues at coordinate 9,190 of JAEWJG010000038.1, read as the reverse complement.
GGGGAGCACGCCAGGTTGAGCCGGACGAAGCCGGCGCCCTGCGTGCCGAAGTCCGCCCCCGGGTTCACCGCGACGCGGGCCTCCTCCAGGATGCGCGCGGCCGGGTCGTCGCCCCAGCCGAGGTCCCGGAAGTCGAGCCACGCCAGGTAGCCGGCGTGCGGCTCCCGGTAGCCGACGCGCGGCAGCCGGTCGGTCAGCAGCACGGACAGGAGCGCCCGGTTGGTCTCGATGGCGGTGAGGGCGCCGTCGAGCCACTCCTCGCCCGATGCATAGGCGGCCTCGGTCGCGATGCGTCCGAACAGGCTGGTGCGCACCTCCACCTCGATCGGCAGCGCGTGGATGCGCTCCGCCTGCTCGGGGGAAGCGGTCACGAAGAGGGCGCACTTGAGGCCGGCGAGATTCCATGCCTTCGTGGCGGCGTGTGCGGCGATGCCCACGCGGCGGGCGTCCTCCGAGACGGAGAGGAACGGCGTGAACGTCGCTTCCTGGTGGGTCAGCGGTGCGTGCACCTCGTCGCTGACGACGTGGATGCCGTGGTGCGCTGCGAGCGCGGCCACCGCCTCCAGCTCGGCGCGGGGGTGTACGAGGCCGAGCGGGTTGTGCGGATTGCACAGCAGGAACGCCGTCGCCCCGCCCGCGAACGCCCGCTCCAGCCCCTCGAGGTCGAGCGCCCATCCTGCGCCGTCCGTCCCGCCCGACAGCAGCGGCACCTCCTCGACGACGCCCCCAGCCTCCGGGATGAAGTCGTAGAACGGCGGATACACCGGCGGGGTGATGACCACCCGGTCGCCCGGCCGGATGAGCGCCCGCAGCGACTCGACGATGACGACGCCGACGTCGGTCGTCGTGCGCGTCCACGCCGGGTCGACCTGCCATCCCCAGCGCCGCTGCGCGAACCCGGCGAACGCGCGCTGCGTGCGGTCGTCCGGGCCGATGTAGCCGGTGTCGTTGCGGTCGACGGCGGCATGCAGCGCGTCCGCGATCGGCGGGGCGAGCGGATAGTCCATCTCGGCCACGAAGAGCGGCAGCACGTCGTCCGGATACGCCCGCCACTTCTCGCTGGTGCGCTGGCGGAGACGGCTGAGGGGTTCGGCTTCGACCTTCACCCTTCCACTGTCCCACGCACCCCCGGCACTGGCCCACCGGGCTGCGCGGCCTAGACTGAAGCGCGTGAGTATGGAGATCGAGATCGGGCGCGCCAAGCGCGCCCGCCGTGTGTACGCCTTCGACGACGTCGCGGTGGTTCCCAGCCGTCGCACGCGCGACCCCGAGGACGTCTCGGTCTCCTGGACCATCGACGCGTACCAGTTCGACATCCCGTTCCTCGCGGCCCCGATGGACTCGGTCGTCTCGCCGACGACGGCGATCATGATGGGCCAGCTGGGCGGTGTCGGCGTCCTCGACCTCGAGGGCGTCTGGACCCGGTACGAGGACCCGGAGCCGCTGCTCGCCGAGATCCGCGAGCTGCCCGCCGAGCGCGCGACCTCCCGCATGCAGGAGATCTACGCCGAGCCGATCAAACCGGAGCTCGTCACGCGCCGGCTCGCCGAGATCCGTGAAGGCGGGGTCACCGTCGCGGGCGCCCTCTCGCCCCAGCGCACGCAGGAGCTGTACCAGACCGTCGTCGAGGCGGGCGTCGACCTGTTCGTCATCCGCGGCACCACCGTGTCCGCCGAGCACGTCTCGAAGAACGTCGAGCCGCTCAACCTCAAGAAGTTCATCTACGAGCTGGATGTGCCGGTCATCGTCGGCGGCGCCGCCACCTACACCGCCGCCCTCCACCTGATGCGCACGGGCGCGGCCGGCGTGCTCGTCGGGTTCGGCGGGGGAGCCGCATCCACCACCCGTTCGACCCTCGGCATCCACGCACCCATGGCCACCGCCGTGGCGGACGTCGCCGGAGCGCGCCGCGACTACATGGACGAGTCGGGCGGCCGCTACGTGCACGTCATCGCCGACGGCGGCCTCGGCAGCTCGGGCGACATCGTCAAGGCGATCGCCTGCGGCGCCGACGCCGTCATGCTCGGCACCACGCTCGCACGCGCGACCGACGCCCCGGGCGGCGGCTGGCACTGGGGCGCCGAGGCGCACCACTCGCAGCTGCCGCGCGGCAACCGCGTCGCGGTCGGCCAGATCGCGCCGCTCGAGGAGATCCTGTACGGACCGGCCCCGGTCGCCGAGGGCTCTGCGAATCTCGTGGGAGCCTTGCGGAGAAGCATGGCGACGACGGGATACTCGGACTTGAAGGAGTTCCAGCGCGTCGAGGTGGTCGTCGCGCCCTACCGAACGCAGTAGGACAACACGCCGGCCAGGCGGCCGGGGGAGGAGAGAACGATGACGGATACGCAATCGGCTCCGGGCGGCGACAGGCATGCCACCCCCGCCTCCAACCCGGCCATGACCTACCCGTCGCGCCTCGGCCCGGCAGAGCGGGCTGCCGCGATCGCAGCGCTGAAGGACACCGAGCTCGACATCCTCGTGGTGGGCGGCGGCATCGTCGGCGCAGGTGCGGCGGTGGACGCGGCGACGCGCGGACTGAGCGTTGGACTCCTGGAGGCGCGCGACTTCGCGTCGGGAACCTCCAGCCGGTCCTCCAAGCTCGTGCACGGCGGCATCCGCTACCTGGAGCAGCTCGACTTCCGCCTGGTGCGCGAGGCGCTGATCGAGCGCGGGCTGCTGCTGCAGCGCATCGCGCCGCACCTCGTGAAGCCGGTGCGGTTCCTCTACCCGCTGCACAAGCGGGTCTGGGAGCGCTTCTACATCGGCGCCGGGATGATGCTGTACGACATCTTCTCGTACACCGGCGGCCGTCCCCCGGGCGTCCCGCACCACCGCCACCTCAGCAAGCGGCAGGTGCTCAGCGCCATCCCGTCCATGAACAAGGACGCGCTCATCGGCGGCATCACGTACTACGACGCGCAGGTGGACGACGCCCGGTATGTCGCCAACCTGGTCCGCACCGCTGCGCACTACGGCGCGCACGTCGCGCCCCGCGTCCGCGTCGAGGGCTTCATCAAGGTCGGCGAGCGCGTCGTCGGCGTGCGGGCGCACGACCTCGAAACCGACGAGCGGTTCGACATCCGCGCCAAGCAGGTCGTCAACGCGACCGGCGTCTGGACGGACGACACCCAGTCGATGGTCGGCGAGCGCGGCCAGTTCAAGGTCCGCGCGTCCAAGGGCATCCACCTCGTCGTGCCGCGCGATCGCTTCCAGTCCAAGATGGGGCTGCTGCTCCGCACCGAGAAGAGCGTGCTGTTCGTCATCCCGTGGGGCCGGCACTGGCTGATCGGCACGACGGACACCGACTGGCACCTCGACAAGGCGCACCCGGCGGCGACCGCTGCAGACATCGACTACCTGCTCGCGCACGTCAACGAGGTGCTCAACGTTCCGCTGACGCGCGAGGACGTCGAGGGCGTCTACGCCGGCCTGCGACCGCTGCTCGCGGGCGAGTCGGAGCAGACGTCCAAGCTGTCGCGCGAGCACCTGGTCGCCCACTCGGTCCCGGGCCTCGTCGTGATCGCCGGCGGCAAGTGGACCACGTACCGCGTGATGGCGAAGGACGCGGTGGATGCGGCCGTGAGCGCGCTCGACGGCAAGATCCCCGCCTCCACCACGATGGAGATCGCGCTGGTCGGTGCGGAGGGCTACCAGGCCGCCTGGAACCGCCGCCACCGCATCGCGAAGGAGTCCGGCCTCCACGTCGCGCGGATCGAGCACCTGCTCAACCGCTACGGCACGTTCGCCGAGGACATCCTGGCGCTGATCCGCGAGGACCCGTCGCTCGCCGACCCGCTGCCGGGCGCCGACGACTACGTCGGCGCGGAGGTCGTCTACGCGGCCAGCCACGAGGGCGCGCTGCACCTGGAGGACGTGCTCGCCCGCCGCACCCGTATCTCCATCGAGGCGTGGGACCGTGGCGCCTCTGCGGCGCCGGTCGCCGCATCCCTGCTGGCCCGTGTGCTCGGCTGGGACAAGGGGCGCGAGGAGCGCGAGGTGAAGACGTATCTCCAGCGCGTCGAGGCGGAGCGGGCCAGCCAGCTGCAGCCCGACGACGAGTCGGCCGACCGCATCCGCCTGGAAGCGCCGGACATCGTGGAGGTGGACGCGGCCGCTGCCAGGCACGTCGCTCCGTCGAAGGTGCGCGGCCCGAAGGCCGGCACGCAGACCTCGGCCGACGAGGCGCCCAAGGACGTCGAAGGCGCCGGGGGAGAGGACGCACCGGTCACCGAAGGCTGAGAACCGCCGCAAAGAGGCCCTCCCGGGACGCCGATCCCGGGAGGGCCTCCGCGCGCCTCCGGTAGGCTGGAACCTCACCCCCCTTATGCCGGCGAGCCCGGCGGATGGAGACGGATGATGGTTGACGTTCGACGGGTCAAACTCCCCGGGGTCGGTGTGCTGCACACCTTCGTCACCGACGACGGAGGCAAGGTCGGTGTCATCGCGCACCGCTCCGGCCACAGCGACCTGATCACGTTCTCCGACCACGAGGACGGCAGCGACGTCACCAAGGTCTCCCTCCGCCTCAACGAGGACGAGGCCCACACCCTCGCCGAGCTGCTCGGCGGCACGCAGATCACCGAGGCGCTGACGGCGCTCGACCAGATCCCCGGCCTCAGCATCGACTGGTTCACCGTCGACTACGACGACCACATCGCGGGACAGCAGCTCGGTGCGCCCGGCGACCGCGGCTTCGTCGGGCTGACCGTCGTGGCCGTCGTCCGCGGCGACTCCGCCAACCCGGCCCCCGCTCCCGACTTCAAGGTCTTCCCCGGCGACACGCTGGTCGTCGCCGGCACGCCGGAGAAGGTCGCGAAGGCCTTCGCGTTCTTCCGCACAGGCGAGGTCGCCTCCCGGGTCACCGCCGACGCTCCGCCCGGAGGCTGATCGACGATGCATCTCGGCGAAGACCTCATCGTTCTCGGCATCCTCCTGCTCGTCGCCTACGTGCTGGGGCGCCTCGGCAAGCTGGTCGGCCTTCCCGCGATCCCCATCTACATGATCGTCGGCCTGCTGGCGAGTCCGCACACCGGCTGGTTCCCGCTCAACTTCGAGAGCCACTACATCGAGCTCATCGCGGTCTTCGGGCTCATCCTGCTCCTGTTCAATCTGGGGCTGGAGTTCGATCAGGACGAGTTCTTCGGCAACTTCGGCAAGCTGATCGTCTCCGGCGGCTCCTACATCCTCATCAACATGGGAGTGGGGCTGATCTTCGGCTTCATGGTCGGCTGGGGGACCAGGGAGGCGCTGATCATCGCCGGCATGACGGCCACCTCGTCGTCGGCGATCGTCACCAAGCTCCTCATCGAGCTGAGGAGGCTGGCGAACACCGAGACGCCGATGATCCTCGGCGTCACCGTTGTCGAGGACATCTTCATCGCGATCTACCTGGCGATCGTCTCCGTCGTGCTGAGCGGCGAGACCGACTTCTGGCCGGTCGTCGGCAAGCTCGCGGTCGCCTTCGCGTTCCTCGTCGTCATGTTCACGATCGCCCGGTGGGGCGGGCGCTTCGTGTCGCGCCTGTTCCGCACCAAGGACGACGAGCTGTTCACCATCCTGTTCTTCGGCTTCGCGGTGCTGTTCGCGGGCATCGGCGAGATCCTCGGCGTCACGGATGCGATCGGCGCGTTCCTGATCGGTCTCGTGCTGGGCGCGACGAAGTACCGCAACAAGATCGAGCACATCGCCATCCCCCTGCGGGATGTGTTCGCCGCGTTCTTCTTCCTCAACTTCGGTCTCGCGCTCAACCCGGCCCAGTTCCCGTCGGTCATCCTGCCCGTGCTGGTCGCCGTGCTGCTGACGATCGTGCTCAACATCGCCGCGGGGCAGTTCGTCGCGTGGATCAACGGGTTCGGGGTGCAGGCCGGCATCAACACGACCGTCATCCTCCAGAACCGCGGGGAGTTCGCCCTGATCCTCGCGACGCTGTCGCTCGCAGCGGGACTGGATGAGCGCATCCAGCCGTTCGCCGGGCTCTACGTGCTGATCATGGCCGTCCTGGGCCCGATCCTCGCAGCGAACTCCGAGAAGATCGGTGCGATGATCCTCAGGTCCGGCCCGAAACGCCGGCGCAAACGGAAGAACAAGAAGCGCGATCCCATGCTCGACGAGGAGATCGCGCTCGTGGAGGCCGCGACGGCCGACCCCGACTCCGGCGCGCAGCGTGCGACGGAGACAGCGGACGAGCGGCGGCGCGCCGTCGACCGGATGGTCGAGGCCGCGATGCAGGACCACAGGGACGGTGAGCGGGCCGGGGAGCCGGCCGCCGAGCGGGAACGGGATTGACGATAGACACCACGACGGGACGACCGCCGCAGAGCGAGACGACCCTCTTCCAGATGATGCTGCGCCCGCGGTGGATCGGTGCGCTGATCTTCGCGTTGCTGCTCGCCGCCGGATTCGCGTGGCTCGGCCAGTGGCAGCTGGAGCGCGCGGTCGAGTCCGGCAAGGCGGTCGAGGCACCGACCGAGACCGTCCTCCCGCTCGCGCAGGTCGCCGGTCCGGGCGCACCGCTGAAGGATGTGGCGGTCGGGCAGCTCGTGGAGTTCACCGGCACGTTCGTCCCGGGCGACTACCAGTTGCTGGAGGGGCGGCTCAACGACGGGAAGAGCGGCTGGTGGGTCGTCGGTCACGTGAACCTCACCCGCGACGGCCAGCCGGTCGCGCTCGCCGTCGCGCGAGGCTGGGCGCCCGACCAGGCGACGGCGAAGGCTGCGGTTGCGCAGCTCGCGGAGGAGCCGGCCTCCGAGCAGCGCATCGTGGGGCGCATCCTGCCCGACGAGCAGCCGCAGCTGCCGAGCGACAAGAAGAACGACCCGACCGGGATGCGGAGCCTCGGTGTCGGCCAGCTCTACAACCTCTGGCACGGCGTCGACGGGATGGACGTGTACGCCGCGTACCTCGTCCAGCGCGGCGCCCCTGACGGCCTGACGCAGATCGACTCCCCTCCGCCGATCGCACAGACCGAGCTCAACTGGCTGAACGTCTTCTACGCCGCCGAGTGGATCATCTTCGCCGGCTTCGCGGTCTTCCTCTGGTACCGCCTGGTCAAGGACGCGAAGGCACGCGAGGACGAGGAACGGGAGCAGGCGGAGGCCGAGCTCCTGGCGCAGGAATCGGCCACCGCGGGCACCGTAGAATAGACCCATGCCCCTCGCTCCCAAGCTCGAAGACTTCCCGAAGATCCGCGGGGCGCTCCGGTTCTACCAGGTGTTCGCGTACATCACGGGCATCATGCTGCTCCTGCTGTGCGTCGAGATGATCGTCAAGTACGGGATGGGCTACCAGCTCTTCGCGTTCAGCAACTACGGCGTGTTCACCTTCGTGCCGGTGCAGACCGCGGTCGCGCCGACCGGCGTCGACCTGAGCACGGGCATCCTCATCGCGCACGGCTGGCTCTACGTCGTGTACCTCATCTCCGACTTCCGCCTGTGGAGTCTGATGCGCTGGCCGTTCACGAAGTTCGTCATGATCGCCCTCGGCGGCGTCGTGCCGTTCCTCTCCTTCTTCGTGGAGGCGCGCATCACCAAGCAGGTGAAGTCCTATCTGGCCGGCCGCGAGGCCGAGGCCACCACCCTCGCGGAGGCGACAAATTAGCGATTCCCAGAACACGCCCGCGGCTTCGGACCCGAGCGGCCCCGTCCTCGTCGTCGACTTCGGCGCGCAGTACGCGCAGCTGATCGCGCGCCGCGTGCGCGAGGCCAACGTCTACTCCGAGATCGTGCCGCACACCGTCACGGCCGCCGAGATCGCCGAGAAGCGCCCGGCGGGCATCGTCCTCTCCGGCGGTCCCTCGTCGGTGTACGAGGAGGGCGCGCCGCACCTCGACGAGGCCATCTTCGAGCTCGGCGTGCCCGTGCTCGGCATCTGCTACGGCTTCCAGTACATGGCGACCGCCCTCGGCGGCGAGGTCGCGAAGACCGGGCAACGCGAGTACGGCTCGACCGCGGTCCGCATCTCCGACTCGGGTGTCCTCCTGGACGGTCAGCCGGAGCAGCAGACGGCGTGGATGAGCCACGGCGACTCCGTCTCGCGCGCCCCGGAGGGCTTCGAGGTGCTCGCCTCGACCGACGGCACCCCGGTGGCGGCATTCGCCAACGACGAGCGCCGACTGTACGGCGTGCAGTGGCACCCCGAGGTGAAGCACTCGGCCTACGGTCAGGCCGTGCTCGAGAACTTCCTGCACCGCGCGGCGGGCATCCCGGCCGACTGGAACAGCGGCAACGTGATCGCCGACCAAGTGGCGGCCATCAAGGCCCAGGTCGGCTCCGGCCGTGTCATCTGCGGTCTGTCCGGCGGCGTCGACTCCGCCGTGGCGGCCGCGCTCGTGCACAAGGCCGTCGGGGACCAGCTGGTCTGCGTGTTCGTCGACCACGGCCTGCTCCGCAAGGACGAGGCGCGCCAGGTCGAGGAGGACTACGTCAAGGCGACCGGCATCCGCCTGGTGACGGTGAACGCGCAGGAGCAGTTCCTGACCGCGCTCGCCGGTGTCAGCGACCCGGAGACCAAGCGCAAGATCATCGGCCGCGAGTTCATCCGCGTCTTCGAGCAGGCGCAGGCCGACCTCATCGCGGAGGCGGCGAGCGAGGGCGACCCGATCCGCTTCCTCGTCCAGGGCACGCTGTACCCGGACGTGGTGGAGTCGGGCGGCGGCGCCGGGACGGCGAACATCAAGAGCCACCACAACGTGGGCGGCCTGCCGGAGGACCTCCAGTTCGAGCTGGTCGAGCCGCTGCGGACGCTGTTCAAGGACGAGGTCCGCGCGATCGGCCGCGAGCTGGGGCTCCCGGAGGAGATCGTCGGCCGCCAGCCGTTCCCGGGCCCGGGTCTCGGCATCCGGATCGTCGGAGAGGTGACGCAGGAGCGACTCGACCTGCTGCGCGACGCGGACGCGATCGTCCGCGCCGAGCTGACCGCGGCGGGCCTCGATCAGGAGATCTGGCAGTGCCCGGTCGTGCTGCTCGCGGACGTCCGCTCGGTGGGCGTGCAGGGCGACGGCCGCACCTACGGCCACCCGATCGTGTTGCGCCCGGTGTCGAGCGAGGACGCGATGACCGCGGACTGGACGCGCCTCCCATACGACCTGCTGGCGAAGATCTCGAACCGCATCACGAACGAGGTGGACGGCGTCAACCGCGTCGTGCTCGACGTCACGTCGAAGCCGCCGGGGACCATCGAGTGGGAGTGATTC
>JAEWJG010000435.1 GCA_023386675.1 Actinomycetes bacterium | reverse complement strand
GCCGCGGCGGCCGGGACGCGGAGCGACGGGCCGCGGACGGCGGGCGTCGGCGACAGGGGGCTCCTTACAGGGTGTGGCCGCCCGCCGGGCGGGACGCGGAGCGCGCCCCGCCCGGCGAGCGATGATTCGGCGGATCAGCCGCCCAGGGACTGCTTGACCTGGTCCTGCGCGTTCTGCATCGCCGACTTGATGTCGGAGTCGGAGACCGTGCTGCCGGTGGCGATCTTGGCGAACATGTCGTTCATCGCCTTGCCCACCGTGTTCTCGAACTGGTCCTCGGCCGGCACCAGCGGCAGCGGCTTGGACATGTCGTTGTAGATCTTCTGGAAGGTCGCGGCCTCGTCGGCGTTGTCCGTGAAGCTCGGCTTGACACCGTCGAGCACCGGGAGGGTCGCGTACGGCTTGGCCAGCTTGCTCTGGGTCGACTCGCTCGTCATGTACTTGACGAACTTGAGCGCCGCGTCCTTGTTCTTCGTGTTCTTGAAGACGGACAGGTTGATGCCGGCCGGGAAGGTCGCGATCTGCTTGGCGCCCGTGGGAGCCGGGAAGGGCACGACGCCGTACTGGTCGCTCTTCATGCCGTTGGACACGATGGAGGCGTCCGCGTTGTTCTGGCTGAGGATCATCCCGACCTTGCCGGTGGCGAAGTCGTTGACCGCCTGCACGCCGTTGTCGTACTGGGCGTTCGACGGGTTGACGACCTTGTCGGACTGCATCAAGTCGAGGTAGCGCTTGATGCCGTCGATGTTCGCCTGGCTGGTGAACGTCGGGTTGCCCTTGCTGTCGAACCACTCGCCGCCGTTCTGCGAGGCGTTGATGAAGGCGAAGTGGACGTTCTCGGTGTAGCTGCCCGCGGCGAGGGAGAAGCCGTAGGTGGTGCCGTTCGTCAGCTTCTTCGCGTCGGTGACCAGCTCCTCCCAGTTGGTCGGCGGCTGCACCCCGGCGTCGCTGAACATCTTCTTGTTGTAGTAGAGGCCGTAGGCGAGGCCGTACAGCGGGACGCTGGTGACGGGCTTGCCTTCGGCGCCGCCGGTCTTGAGCGCGGTCTTGACGAACTTGTCGCTTCCGCCGATGGCCTTCATGTTGCTGTCGTCGAACGGCAGGAACGCGCCGGTCGCCTGCAGGGACGCGGCCCACGTGTTGCCGATGTTGAGCACGTCCGGGCCCTGGCCGGAGGTGACGGCGGTCTGGATGCGCGTCTGCAGGTCGTTCCAGCCGATCACCTCGAGCTTGACCTTGACGCCGGTCTCCTTGGTGAACTCGTCGAGCACCGGCGTGAGCACCTGCTTGTCGTTGTCGAGGCTGGTCCCCTGGTTGCTGGCCCAGTAGGTGATGGTCGACCCGCTGGCCGACGAGCCCGATCCCGAGCTGCTGCAGCCCGCGACCACGAGTGCGACCGCTGCGGCTGTCGCCGCCGCGGCGATGGCGCGTTTCCTCATTGTGACTCCTTCGTCTCTTGATGGGGGGCGCTGCCGGTCCGGTGCGAGGGCCGAGCGGCGGGGCGCCAGGGGAAGCCTAACTTAACCGGTTCATCTGTCAAGCGGTTCTTCACCTCGTCCGAGGGTATACCGATCCGTCCCCCCTGCTCGGTAACGCTTCGGACTCGATCAGTGCGCTGCGGGCTGCGAGGCGCGGAGGCTCGTGGCGCGGGCGACCAGCCGGCTGGGGTGGGCGCGGCGGTCGAACGCCGGGGTGCCCTTGAGCTGGTCCAGCAGGAGGCGTGTGGAGCGGCGTCCCTGCTCCTCCGGGTAGCGGTTCAGAGCCGTGATGGGACGCGTCCCCAGGCGGCAGAGCAGGGAGTCGTCCCAGCTGACGATCGCGACGTCATCGCGCCCGACGCGGGCGAGCGCGGACTGGGCGCCGAGGGCGAGCAGGTCGTTCGACGTCAGCACCGCCGTGATCGACGGGTCGTCGTTCACGGCGTCGGCGACCAGCCGCTCCCCCGCCTCCATGGTGTAGTCCGAGGCTGCGAAGGCGAAGTCGATCCCCCGCTCCCGGCCGCGTCCGCCGACGGCGTCGCGGCGGTCCTGCTCGTGCTCGAACTCGGCCGGTCCGGCGACATGCAGCGCGCGCCGGTGACCGAGGGAGGCGAGATGGTCGACGAGCAGGCTCGCATCCGATCGCGCGTCGTACAGCAGCACCTTGCCCGGCGCGAGCGTCTCGCGGTTGCCGTGCAGCACGAACGCCAGGCCGAGATCGTCGAGCAGGGCCGGCCGCGGGTCGTCGAAGGTGAGATCGAACAGCATGACGCCGTCCACGCGCGCCTCGGCGCTCCAGCGGCGGTAGGCGGCGACCTCCTGCCCGGCGTCGGCGCCCACCATCCGCAGCAGCAGCGACTGCCCGGTCTCGGACAGCTCCGACTCGACGCCGGCGAGCAGGCTCATGTAGTACGGTTCGGCGCCCAGCAGCGCCGGGTCGCGGCGCAGCACGATCCCGATCGTGTCGGAGCGCGCCCGCGACAGGGCCCGAGCGGACGACGAGGGATGCCATCCCAGCTGCTCGGCGAGCGCCAGCACGCGCTCCCGGGTCTCGTCGCTGACGCCGGGGAGCCCGTTGAGGGCGTAGGACACGGAGGCCTTCGACAGCCCCAGCCGATCGGCCAGGCCTGCGATGGTCACGCGTCCCGCTCCGTTGCTCACGCGCTCCCTCCCTTCACCGTGCGCGGCCAAGACTACTGGTTCGTCTGTCCTCCGCAGCCCGGATGTTCGCTGGGAAGACGCTCATCCTCCGGACGGATTGAACGGGCGCACGGCGATCTCGCGACGATCGGCGGTGGCCGCTTCCGGCAGAATGACGGCGTGAGCCCCTCCCGGACCAGCACCGTGTTCGAGCGCCAGCGACCGTCGGATGCGGTGGTGCGGCATGCGCTCGCGCCGAGCCGCCAGGCGGTGTTCTGGACCGAGGACGCGCCCGGCGACGCGTATCCGCGCCTCACCGGCGACGTCGGCTGCGACCTCGCGGTGGTCGGCGGCGGGTACACCGGGCTGTGGACGGCCCTGCTCGCGAAGCGGGAGAACCCTGGCGCCCGAGTCGTCATCTTGGAGGGCAAGCGCGTCGGCTGGGCGGCGTCCGGCCGCAACGGCGGATTCTGCGAGGCGAGTCTGACGCACGGCGACGAGAACGGCCGCACCCGCTGGCCCGGCGAGTTCGACGAGCTGCAGCGGCTCGGGATGCGCAACCTGGACGAGATCGAGGCGACGGTCGCCGAGCTGGGCCTGGACGCGGAGTTCGAGCGCAACGGCGCCCTCGACGTCGCGACCGAGGAGCACCAGATCGAGGACCTCCGAGCCGCTTCGGGAGAGGATGCGGACTTCCTCGACCGGGACGCCGTGCAGGCCCTCGTGCACTCACCTACCTACCAGGCGGGGCTGCTTCGGCACCGGGACTCGGCGCTCGTCCACCCGGCGAAGCTGGCCCGGGCGCTGGCGCGCGCCTGCGTTGCGGCGGGCGTCGAGATCTTCGAGCACAGCCCGGTGGAGAGCATCGGGGACGGCACCGTGCTGGAGACGCCGACCGGCACCCTGCGGTCGCAGCGCACGGCGCTGGCGACGAACGTGTTCCCCAGCCTGCTGCGGCGGAATCGGCTCGCGACCGTTCCCGTGTACGACTACGTGCTCATGTCCGAGCCGCTGAGCGCCTCCCAGCGGGCGTCGATCGGATGGGAGGGACGCTTCGGGATCGGCGACTCGGCCAACCAGTTCCACTACTACCGGCTGACGGCCGACGACCGCATCCTCTTCGGCGGCTATGACGCGGTGTACCACTACGGCGGACGCGTGCGGTCGGCGTACGAGGACCGTCCGGCGACGTTCCAGCGACTGGCCTCGCACTTCTTCACGACGTTCCCGCAGTTGGAGGGACTGACCTTCACGCACCGCTGGGCCGGCGCGATCGACACCTGCAGCCGCTTCTGCGCCTTCTTCGGCTCGGCCCGGCAGGGTCGGGTCGCGTACGCCGCGGGATACACCGGGCTCGGGGTCGCGGCGACGCACTTCGGCGCCCAGGTGATGCTGGATCTGCTGGCCGGGCGCACCACCGAGCGCACGTCCCTGGAGATGGTGCGGACGCGCCCGATCCCGTTCCCGCCGGAGCCCGCCGCATCCCTCGGCATCAACCTCACCCGGTGGTCGCTGGATGCGGCCGACCACCGCGCAGGCCACCGCAACGCCTTCCTCCGCACCCTGGACGCCGTCGGCCTAGGCTTCGACTCCTGACCCCGCCGCCCCTGCCTCCCCTCCCGCACTGGTTGACGCAACAC
>JAEWJG010000397.1 GCA_023386675.1 Actinomycetes bacterium | reverse complement strand
GTGCTCCTGCAGCTGCTCCAGCCGCGGCCGCATCCGCTGGCCGCGGCGGTGGCGTCGCGCGAGCAGCGCCAGGAGCGGCGCGACGAACGCCGCACGCACGACGACGGTCAGCACCAGCGCGAGGGCGGCGATGCCGATGGCCGGGAGCACACCGGAGTGGTCCTCCTGGACCTTCTGGAGGATGCCGAACAGCTCCAGGCCCATGGTGAGGAAGATCACCCCCTCCAGGATCAGCTCGACCGTCCGCCAGTTCTGGGCATCCGAGAGCCGATGCTCCGGCGACAGAAGACGGGGCGCCCGGCTGCCGGTCACCAGACCGGCGACCACCGCGGCCACAAGTCCCGACGCCCCGAGCGCCTCCGCCGGGATGGATGCGAGAAACGGCACCGTGAACGAGATCACGGTGTTGACCGTCGCGTCTTTGACCCGGGCGCGGACGAGCAGATTCAGCCAGCCGACCAGGCCGCCGAAAACCACGGCGACGACGACGGAGTAGACGAACGAGAGCGTCACCGCCCCGACCGTGAACGTCGCCACCGCCGCGGCCGCGACGGCGGCCCGCAGCAGCACCAGCGCGGTCGCGTCGTTCAGCAGGCTCTCGCCCTCCAGGATCGCGACCACGCGCGGCGAGACCCCCGCACGCTTCACGATGCCCGTCGCCACCGCATCCGTCGGGCTGACGATCGCGCCGAGGGCCACGCCCCAGCCGAGACCGAGCCCGGGGATGATCCACGCGAAGAAGAGCCCGAGCACGACCGAGCTGACGATCACGAGGATCACGGACAACCCGCCGATCGCGCCGAACTCCCGCCGGAAGGTCATCGCGGGCATCGACACCGAGGCCGAGTACAGCAGCGGCGGCAGCACACCGGCGATGACCCACTCGGGATGGATCTCCAACGCCGGCACGAACGGCAGAAGGCTCACCAGGATGCCGACGACCACGAGGATGAGCGGCGACGCCACCCCGAACTTCGGCCCGATCGTGGTGGCGGCCGCGATCGTCAGGACGGCGAGGACGCCGATGACGAGCGCGATCTCCATCCCCGGTCGCCTTCCGTCAGAGCACGATGTGCATGGCGCGGGCGGCGTCGGTGATCGACCCCGACAGCGACGGGTACACCGTGAAGGCGCGGGCGACCTGATCGACCGTGAGGCGCTGCTCCACGGCGAGCGCGAGCGGGAAGATCAGCTCGGACGCGCGCGGCGCGACGATGACCCCGCCGATGACGGTGCCCGACCCGGTGCGTGCGAACAGCTTCACGAAGCCGTCGCGGATACCGAGCATCTTGGCGCGCGGGTTGGACTTGAGCGGCAGCTTGTAGATGTCGCCCTGGGCGATGCCCTCCTCGATCTGCTTCTGGCTCCAGCCGACGGTCGCGATCTCGGGCTGCGTGAAGATGTTGGAGCTGACGTTGCGCAGCTCGATCGGATTCACCGCGTCGCCCATCGCGTGGAAGACGGCCGTACGGCCCTGCATGGACGCGACGGAGGCGAGCGGCAGCGAGTCGGAGCAGTCGCCCGCCGCGTAGATGTTGGGGATCGACGTGCGGGCGACGCGGTTGACGCGGATATGGCCGGACGGCGTCACCTGCACGCCCGCCTCCTCCAACCCGATGTCGGCGGTGTTCGGCACGGACCCGACCGCCATGAGGCAGTGCGAGCCCTCGATCGTGCGCCCGTCGGTGAGGGTCGCGACCACGCCGTCCTCGGTGCGGACGACCGACTCGGCGCGCGACTTCGACAGCACCTGCATGCCGTTGCGCCGGAAGACGTTCTCGATGACCGCCGCGGCGTCCGCGTCCTCGCCCGGCAGCACCTGGTCGCGGGACGAGATCAGCGTGACCTTCGACCCGAGCGCGTTGTAGGCCGACGCGAACTCGGCACCGGTCACGCCGGAACCGACGACGATGAGGTGCGACGGCACCGTCTGCAGGTCGTACAGCTGCGTCCAGGTGAGGATGCGCTCGCCATCCGGCACCGCCGACGGCAGGATGCGCGGGCTCGCGCCGACCGCGACGACGATGGTGTCGGCCTCCACTCGATCGAAGTCGGTGCCGGAGTCGCCCTTGCCGGTCGAGACGATCACCGCCCCGGCGCCGTCGAGGCGCCCCTCACCGGTCACGATGCGGACGCCCGAGCGCACGAGCTCTGCGCGCATGTCTTCGGACTGCTGGCGCGCCAGGCCCACCAGCCGCTTGTTGACCGCCGCGAGGTTCACCGCGAGCTCGGGACGCACCGGCTTGCCCGTCTCGCCTCGCGAGAAGAACTGAACGCCCAGGTCGGTGGCCTCGCCGATGGAGTTGGTGGCCTCCGCCGTGGCGATGAGGCTCTTCGAGGGCACGACGTCGGTGATGACGGCCGAGCCGCCGACGCCGGAGCGCTCCACGATGGTCACGTCGGCCCCCAGCTGGGCGCCCGCGAGCGCCGCCTCGTACCCGCCGGGACCGCCGCCGAGCACGGCGAGCCGCTGCTTGCGCTCGAATTCATATGCCATGCCGACCATTCTTCCGTATGGGGTGCACCGATGCGCATAGCGGACGGCCGCTGTGGAGAACCGGCGGCTCAGTAGAGTTGTGGGCATGTCGGATTCCTTCACCAATCCCCTCGACGACCCCGCCGCCGACCCGTTCGGGATCGCGCGCGAAGCCGCCTCCCAGCTGGCCGAGAAGACCGGCGTGGAGCGCCACGACATCGCGCTCACCCTCGGCAGCGGCTGGGGCAGGGCCGCCGACCTCATCGGCGAGACCGTCGCAACCGTCCCGGCGACCGAGATCGTCGGCTTCAGCAAGCCCGCCCTGGAGGGGCACGTCGGTACGCTGCGCTCCATCCGCCTGGCGAACGGCAAGCGCGCCCTCGTCATCGGCGCCCGCACGCACTACTACGAGACCCACGGCGGCCGCCGCGTCGTACCCAGCGTGCGCACCGCGGCCGCGGCCGGAGCGACCACGATGGTCCTCACCAACGGCGCAGGCGGCATCAAGGAGCACTGGAAGCCCGGTACCCCCGTGCTGATCAGCGACCACATCAACCTGACGGCCGACTCCCCGCTGGAGGGCGCGACCTTCATCGACCTGACCGACCTCTACTCGCGGCGGCTCCGTGACATCGCCCGCACCATCGACCCGTCGCTCGACGAGGGCGTGTACACGCAGTTCCGCGGCCCGCACTACGAGACGCCGGCCGAGGTGCAGATGGCGAAGGCCATCGGAGGCCACATCGTCGGCATGTCCACCGCCCTCGAGGCGATCGCCGCGCGCCAGGCCGGGATGGAGATCCTCGGCATGTCGCTCGTCACCAACCTGGCGGCGGGCATCCAGAAGACCCCGTTGAGCCACCAGGAGGTCATCGACGCGGGCCGCGCCGCCGAGCCGGTGATCAGTGCCCTCCTCGCCCAGATCGTGGAGGCGCTGTGAGCGACGCGGCGAAGGACACCCCGCAGCTGCTCGCCGAGGCCCGCGCGTGGCTGGCGCAGGATCCGGACCCGGAGACCCGGGACGAGCTCGAGTCGCTGATCGTCGCGGCCGAGTCCGGCTCGGATGAGGCCGTCGCCGACCTGCATTCGCGGTTCGACGAGCGCCTCGCCTTCGGCACGGCCGGCCTGCGCGGCGCCATCGCCGCCGGCCCGAACCGGATGAACCGCGTGCTGGTCGCCCAAGCCGCCGCCGGTTTCGGCCGTTGGCTCCTGGAGCACGCGGAGGGCGGCACGCCGTCGGTCGTGATCGGATACGACGGCCGGAAGAACTCCGACGTCTTCGCCCGCGACACCGCGGAGCTCATGGCCGGCGCGGGCGTGCACGCGATCCTGCTCCCCCGTCTCCTGCCGACGCCGGTGCTCGCGTTCGCGGTCCGGCACCTGGACGCGAGCGCGGGCGTCATGGTCACCGCCAGCCACAACCCGCCCAACGACAACGGCTACAAGGTGTACCTGGGCGGCGAGAACCGCGGCTCGCAGATCGTGTCCCCGGTGGATGCGGAGATCGCCGCGCACATCCTGGACGTCGCCCAGGGCAGCGTGGCCGACCTCCCGCGCTCCGACCGGTACGAAGTCGCCGCGGACGACGTCGAGCAGGCGTACATCGCGGCGACCGTCGCGGTCGCCGCGATCGAGACCCCGCGGGACGCCGTCTCGTTCGTCTACACGGCGATGCACGGCGTCGGCTGGCGCACCGCGCGCGAGGTGTTCGCGCGCGCCGGTTTCGCCGAGCCGACCCCGGTGACAGCGCAGATCGATCCCGATCCCGCGTTCCCGACCGTGGCGTTCCCGAACCCGGAGGAGCCCGGGGCGATGGACCTGTCCTTCGCCGCCGCGCGCGACGCAGGCGCCGACCTGGTGATCGCCAACGACCCGGACGCCGACCGTCTCGCCGTCGCCATCCCGGATCCGTCGAGCGCGGACGGCTACCGCCGGCTCTCGGGCAACGAGGTCGGGGCGCTGCTCGGCTGGCGCGCGGCCGAGCTCGCGACCGACCGGGCGGACGACCGCGGTCCGATCGGCACGCTGGCCTGCTCCATCGTCTCCTCCCCCGCTCTCGCGGCGGTCGCCCGCGCGTACCGGCTGGATTTCGCCGACACGCTGACCGGCTTCAAGTGGGTCTCGCGCGCGCCCGGGCTGATCTACGGGTACGAGGAAGCCCTCGGCTACCTCGTGAACCCGGACACGGTCCGCGACAAGGACGGCATCTCGGCCGCGGTCGCGTTCCTCGACCTGGCGAACGGCCTGGCCGCCGACGGGACCACGGTGGCCCAGCGACTGGACGCGTTCGCCGAGCGCTTCGGGTTCTTCGCGAGCGACCAGATCTCCCTCCGGGTGACCGATCTCTCGCGGATCGGCGAGATCATGGAGGCGCTGCGATCCACTCCGCCGAGCCACCTCGGCGAGGTCAAGGTGACGCAGATCGACGATCTGAAGGACGGCTTCGGCGGCCTCCCGCCGAGCGACGTGCTGCGCATCCTGCTCGAGGACGGCTCCCGCGTCATGGTCCGCCCCAGCGGCACCGAGCCGAAGCTCAAGATCTACATCGATGCCTCGAGCGACGAGGGCACCGTGGAGGAGCGGCGCGCGACCGCGACCTCCCGCGTGGCCGCCCTCGCCGAGGCGATGCGGCTGCTGACGGCCTAGCGGCCTCTTCCGCGGTTCAGGCCGGCACGGTGCGCGGCGTGCGCGCGAGGTATCCGAGGAGGAACACCGCGAGCGCCGCCACCGTGACGACCGCGCCGGCGAGCGGCACGGCGACCGCTCCTCCGGTTGCCAGCGCGAGCGTCCCGATCGGCGGTGCGATCGCGATGCCGACGTACATCGCCGTCGAGTACCACGACAGCGCGAGCGCGGCGCTCTCCGGCTCGACGTGCACCAGACGATGCTGCACCGGGATGGCGATCGCGAACGCCGCGACGCCCCAGACCGCGAACACCACGACGGTGGCTACGAAGGATGCTTCCGAGAACGCGAGCACCACGAGCGTCAGTGCCTGGGCGCCGAGCGCGATGAGCGCCACCGGTCGGCTGCCGAAGCGGTCCGTGAGCGGGCCGGCGATGGCGTTGCCCGCGATCCCGGCGACGCCGTAGGCCAGCAGGAGCACGGCGAGGAGCGTCCCAGAGCCGCCGGTGGATGCGTGGGTCACGGCCGCCGAGAAGATGTAGACGATGTTGAAACCGGCGATCATCAGCAGCGTCGTGCCGAGCGGGGCGACGATGCGCAGGTCGGCGAGCGGGGCGAGCCGACGTGTGAGCGTCACCGCGGGCGGCACGGGAACGCCGCGGACGACCAGTGGGATGGCGATCACGAGCACCGCGGCGATGCCGACGATGCACCACAGTGCGAAGCGCCAGCCGGCGACGCCGCCCACGGCTGTGCCGAGCGGCGAGCCGACGGCCGTGGCGAGGGTGAAGCCGGCGCCGACGATGGCGAGCGCCTGCCCGCGCTTCTCGGGACGGGCGAGGGAGGCGGCGGCCGCGGTCGCCGTCGGGACGAGAGCCGCTCCCCCGAGGCCGGAGAAGGTGCGGCCGGCGATGAACACGGTCAGGTCGGGCGCGAGGGCGGAGACGGCCGTTCCGACGGCGAAGACCGCGAGACCGGCGGCCATGAGGGTCGCGCGCGGGACACGCGGCAGCAGGATGGAGACGGCCGGCGCGGCGACCGCCACGACGAGCGAGTAGCTCGTGATCGACCAGCTCACCTCGGTCCCGGTGGCGCCGAGGCCGGCGGCCACGCGCGGCAGCAGGCCGGCGATCACGAACGCGTTCGTGCCCACGACGAAGAGCCCGAGCGCGAGCACGATCAGCGCAGGAAGCGACCTGCGGTACGATTGTTCGACGAACGTCATACCGTTACGGTACGACGATTGTTCGATGCTTGTCAAACAAATTCGTGGTGAACATGACCGACTACCCCAGCCCCGACATCGAGGACGTGCAGCTCGTCGACGTTCTGCGCGCGGTCGGCGACCCCATCCGCCTCCAGATCGTGCGCGTCCTCGCCGACGGGAAGCCGCACCCGAAGACGCTCACCGAGTGGGGCGTCGACGTGCAGAAGTCGACCATGGCGCACCACTTCAAGACGCTGCGCGAAGCCGGCGTCACGCGCACCATCGTCAGCGGACGGACGCACGAGATCCAGCTGCGCAGGGACGAACTCGACGAGCGGTTCCCCGGCCTCGTCGAGGCGCTGCTGCGCGGCTAACCCAGCGCTTCGTCGAGCTTCTGCTCGAGTTCTTCGAGGTCGAAGTAGTTCTTCACCACGATCACGTCGGCATTCGTCTTGCCGATGCGGTCGACCAGCTCCGGCGACGTCAGCACGACCTGCGCATCCGCCGCGGCCTCGTCGACGTGGGCCGCGTCGGAGGCGACCACGTCGGCGTCGATCCCGAGCCGGTCGAGCACGCGCTCCGCGTTGACCTTCAGGATGCCGGAGGTGCCGACACCCACGCCGCAGATCGCGACGATCTTCACCGCGACGCCTCTTCTTCGCTGAGCGTGAGGATGCGCTGCACCTCGGCCACGTCGGTAGCGGCGGCGAGGGCCGGGATGGCCTCCGGGTCGTTGAAGACGTTCGCCAGCTCAGCGACGCTGGTCACGTGGGCCTCGGGCGTCGAAACCGCGAGTCCGAGGACGACCGACACGGGGTCGTTGTGCGGGTGGCCGAAGACGATCGGCTCGTCGAGCGTGACGACCGACAGCCCGTCCGTGTTGACGTCGGGACCCGGACGCGCGTGCGCCAGCGCCAGGCCCGGTGCGATCACGATGTAGGCGCCGAACTCCTCGATCACCTGGATCATCCGCTGCGCGTAGCCCTGCTCCGTCGCCCCCGAGCGGGCCAGCGCCTCGCCCGCCAGCTCGACCGCCTGACGCCAGTCGTCGGCGTGCGCGCCGACGGTGATGGCGGAATCGGGCAGCGGTGGCAGCGACATATTTCTACAGTAACGCCCGGGGGTTCAGGAACCCTCGAAACCTGCTGTGATGATCTCCGCCAGTTCCTCACGTTCCTCGAGCGGCAGGAAGGCGCCCGCAGCGGCATTGAGCTGGAAGATCTCCAGGTCGGTGCGGTCGTACGCGAAGGCGTCGGAGAGGATGCTGAGCTCGCGTGTCAGGGTCGTGCCGCTCATCAGGCGGTTGTCGGTGTTCACGGTGACCCGGAAGCCCAGCTGGTACAGCAGGTCGAACGGGTGGTCGAGGATGTCGTCGCCCCACGCCGCGATGGCGCCCGTCTGCAGGTTGGAGGTCGGACTCGTCTCGAGTGCGATCTCGCGGTCCTTGACCCACTGGGACAGCGCGCCGAGCGTGACGTAGGTGTTCTCGTCGTCCTGACGCTCGATCGTGATGTCCTCGGCGAGGCGGACGCCATGGCCCAGGCGCAGGGCCCGACCGTCGAGCAGGGCGCTCCGGATGCTGTCGAGGCCGTCCGCCTCACCCGCGTGCACGGTCGCCGGGAAGAACTGCGCGGCCAGGTAGTCGAACGCGGCGCGGTGGTTCGAGGGCGGGAAGCCCGCCTCCGGGCCGGCGATGTCGAAGCCGACGACGCCGCGGTCGCGATGACGGACGGCGAGCTCGGCGATCTCGAGGCCGCGGTCGTTGTGCCGCATCGCGGTCACCAGCTGGCCGACGCGGATGCGTCCGCCCGCGCCGCGCACATCCTGGATTCCCTGCTCGATGCCCTCCTGCACGGCCTCGACGGTCTCGTCGAGGCTCAGGCCGCGGGACAGGTGCTGCTCGGGTGCCCAGCGGATCTCGCCGTACACGACGCCGTCGTCGCCGAGGTCCTGCACGAACTCGCGCGCGACGCGGCTCAGCCCCTCGCGGGTCTGCATGACGGCCGTGGTGAGGTCGAACGTCTTCAGGTACTCGACGAGCGAGCCCGAGTTCGACTTCGCGGCGAACCAGCGACCGAGCTCGGTCGCATCCTGCGCCGGCAGCTCCAGGCCGATCTCGTCGCCGAGCTCGAGCACCGTCGCCGGGCGGAGGCCGCCGTCGAGGTGGTCGTGCAGGGAGACCTTGGGCAGCGGACGGATCTCGGTGCCGTCGGCCAGCGCGTACTCGTTCCAGGCGTCGCTCATGAGGATCAGCCTACCGAAGCCGTCAGCGCGGCGGCTGCCGTCTTCCCGTCCGCTACCGCGGGCCGGCTCGCGCCGGTCAGCCGTCACCAACGGCAGGCGCCTGCGCAAGGTTCTACCCGATGCGGTCGGCGATCAGCGGGCCGCGCTCGAACGGCGTGCCTGTCGGCGCGATCCGGGACGCGCCCTCCAGCGCCTCCAACGCGCGCTCGAACCGGGCCGGCTCGTCGGCCGAGAGGGTGAACAGCGGCTGGCCCTTGCGGACGGTGTCGCCCGGCTTCGCGTGCAGGTCGATACCGGCGGCGTGCTGCACAGGGTCCTGCTTGCGAGCACGACCGGCGCCGAGGCGCCACGCGGCGATGCCGAACGGCAGCGCCTGCTGCTCGACCAGGATGCCGTCCTCGTCCGCGACGACGGTGTGGGTGTCCGTCGCGACCGGCAGCGGCGCGTCCGGGTCGCCGCCCTGAGCGCGGATGACCTCGCGCCACTTGTCCATCGCGCGGCCGTCCTTCAGTGCCGCTTCGACGTCCTCGTCCGGACGCCCAGCGAGTGCCAGCATCTCCCGCGCCAGGGCGACCGTCAGCTCCACGATGTCGGCGGGGCCGCCGCCGGCGAGCACCTCGACCGACTCGCGGACCTCGTTCGCGTTGCCGATCGCGAGGCCCAGCGGGACGTTCATGTCGGTCAGCAGCGCGGACGTGGCGACGCCCGCATCCCGCCCCAGCTCCACCATGGTGCGGGCGAGCTCGCGGGAGCGCTCGATGTCCTTGAGGAAGGCGCCGGAACCGAACTTGACGTCGAGCACCAGCGCGCTGGTCCCCTCGGCGATCTTCTTCGACATGATCGAGGAGGCGATGAGCGGGATGGCCTCGACCGTCCCGGTGATGTCGCGCAGCGCGTAGAGCTTCCCGTCCGCCGGTGCGAGGCCCGAGCCGGCCGCGCAGATGACGCCGCCCTCGTTCTGCAGCTGCGCGAACATCTCCGCGTTGCTGAGGCTCGCGCGCCAGCCCGGGATGCTCTCCAGCTTGTCCAGCGTGCCGCCGGTGTGGCCGAGGCCGCGGCCCGACAGCTGCGGGACCGCGACGCCGAACGTCGCGACCAGCGGCATCAGAGGCAGCGTGATCTTGTCGCCCACGCCGCCGGTGGAGTGCTTGTCGGCGGTCGGCTTTCCGAGGCCGGAGAAGTCCATCCGCTCGCCGGACGCGATCATCGCGAGGGTGAGGTCCTTGATCTCGCGGCGCGTCATCCCGTTGAGGAAGATCGCCATGGTCATCGCCGACATCTGCTCGTCGCCGACGTAGCCGCGGGTGTACGCGTCCACCAGCCACTGGATCTCGGGCGTCGAGAGCTCGCCGCGGTCGCGCTTGGTCCTGATCAGGTCGACGGCGTCGAACGCCTCGACCTCTCCTGCAAGATCGGTCACGAAGGTGTTCCTGTTCAGTCGTTCTCGTGCTCGGCCGCGTAGGCGGCGAGCTGGCGCGGCCCGAACGCGTCGGGCAGCACCTGGTCGATGGTGCGGATGCCGGAGACGGTCTCCAGCAGCATCCCCTCGGCCGAGTGCTCGTACAGCAGCTGGCGGCAGCGGCCGCACGGCATGAGCGTCGCTCCGTCGCCGTCGACGCAGGTGAAGGCGACGAGGTGGCCGCCGCCGGTCATGGCGAGCGAGGAGACGAGTCCGCACTCGGCGCACAGCGTCACCCCGTAGCTGGCGTTCTCGACGTTGCAGCCGCTGACGATACGACCGTCGTCGACGAGCGCGGCGGCTCCGACCGGGAACCTCGAGTACGGGACGTACGCGTGGTGCATCGCCTCGTTCGCGGCGGCGCGCAGCGCCTCCCAGTCGATGGATTCGGGAGTCGGCGTCTCGGTCATGACTTGATGTACGGCTTTCCGTCGGCTGCCGGCGCCCGCGAGAGGCCGACCAGGCCGGCGACCGCGAAGATCGTGACGACGTACGGCAGCATGAGCATGAACTCGCTCGGGACGGGCGAGCCGATGATGCCGAGCACGTTCTGCAGGTTCGACGCGAACCCGAACAGCAGAGCGGCCAGGGTGGCGCGGATGGGGTCCCAGCGTCCGAAGATCACGGCCGCGAGGGCGATGAAGCCCTGACCGGCGGTCATCTCCTTCGAGAACGCTCCGACCGAGCCGAGCGTGAAGTACGCACCGCCGAGACCGGCGACCGCTCCCGCGAGCGACACGTTCCAGAACCGGGTGCTGTTGACGTTGATCCCGACCGTGTCCGCGGCCTCCGGGTGCTCTCCGACCGAGCGGAGACGCAGGCCCCAGCGCGTCTTGAAGAGACCGAACCAGACCGCGAAGATCGCGATGTACATGAGGTATTCGATGATCGTCTGACGGAACAGCACGGGGCCGATGATCGGGATCTCGCTCAGCACCGGGATGGGCCACTCCGGCAGGCGGGGCGGGTGGTTGAGCATCTGCGGGTTGCCCGCGAGCACCTGAGAGTAGAGGAAGCTCGTGAGGCCGGTGACCAGCACGTTCAGCACGACGCCGACGATGACCTGATCGACGAGGTACTTGATGGAGAAGGCGGCGAGGACGAACGACACCAGCACGCCGGCGATGAGCGCGGCCAGGAGGCCGACGACCCAGCTGCCGGTGAGGGTCGCGGTCATCGCCGAGACGAACGCGCCGGCCAGCAGCTGGCCCTCGATCGCGACGTTGACGACGCCGCCGCGCTCGGAGATCACACCGCCGAGGGCACCGAAGACGAGCGGCACCGAGAGGCTGATCGTTCCGAGCAGCAGGCCGGTGACCGGCACGGGCAGCTCGCCCGCCCCGGCCCACGCGAGGAAGCCGAACATGAAGAACAGCGCGAAGACGATGACCAGCCAGATCGGCGTCTTCCGCGCCCGGTACGAGTAGTAGGCGCTGAGCGCGGTGAGCACGATCAGCAGGATGGTCACGATGGTCGTCGTGACGAAGGTGTCGACCGTCAGGTTGGCGATCTTGACGACGTCGGACGCCTCGGAGAAGCGGAACGTGCTCTGACCGTGCCGCTGGAAGCCGAAGAACAGCACCAGGCTGATGACGACGAACACCGCGAGGGCGATCGGCGCCTTCCAGGAACGGATCTCCGCCTTCTCGAGGACGATCGGCGAGGAGTCGGGGACGACGGGGGCGGTGGTGCTCACTTGGCCTCCACCTCCTTCGTGACGATGGGACGCTGTCTCCGGGACGCACTCCCCGGCGTCGGCAGGCGGAAGATCGCCCGCACCAGGGGCGGCGCCGCGACGAAGAGCACGATAAGCGACTGCAGGATCAGGATGATGTCGATCGGGATGTCGTTGGCCGCCTGGATGGTGTAACCACCCGCCTTGAGCGCGCCGAAGAGCAGACCGGCGATGAAGACGCCCCACGGCCGCGACCGGCCGAGCAGGGCGACGGTGATGGCGTCGAAGCCGATGCCCGCATCCACACCCGAGCTGATCCCGGAGGGGAAGACGCCGAGCGCCTGGCTCGCACCGGCGATGCCGACGAGGCCACCGGCGATGAGCATGGCGTAGACGTAGATGTTCTTGACGTCGATGCCCGCGACGCGCGCCGCGTTCGGGTTCTCGCCGACCGCGCGGAAGCGGAAGCCCAGGCTGGACCGGTTGATCAGCCACCAGACGAAGACGGTCGCCGCGATGACCACGATGAACGCCCAGGTCAGGTTGTACTGCTCGCCGAACAGCGGAGGGAAGACGGCGTTCGGCTTGACCGGGGGCGCCTTCGGGTTGTTCGACCCCGGCGCCTGCAGCAGGCCCTTGGTGCGCAGCAGATACGAGATCAGGTAGAACGCGATGTAGTTGAGCATGATCGTGACGATCACCTCGTGGGCGCCGGTTCGCGCCTTCAGCGCCCCGACGATGCCCGCCCAGATCGCGCCGCCCACGATACCGGCGACCACGGCCAGCACGAGGTGGACGACCGGCGGGAGATCGAACGAGAAGCCGACCCAGGCGGATGCGGCCGCTGCGATCAGGATCTGGCCCTGCGCACCGATGTTGAACAGCCCGACGCGGAACGCCAGCGCGACGCCGAGACCGCTGACGATCAGCGGGGTCGCGAACGTCAGCGTGTCCATCAGCGGGCGGATGCCCGCCGCGAACGTCGGCCGCCGGAAGTTGTAGATCGCGCCCTGGAACATCGAGGCGTAAGCGTTCGACACCGACGTCCAGATCGCCGAGAACGTGTCTCCCGGCCGCGCGAAGAAGTAGCCGGCCGCCTTCTGCACGCCCGGGTCGGTGAGCGCGATGAGGATGGCGCCGACGATCAGCGCGAGCACGACGGCCAGGATCGAGATGACCACCGATCCGCCCATGATGTCGCGGATCGCCTGGTTCCAGCGCGAGTCGTCCTTGTCGCCGGCCGGCGCGGGCGCCGGCGTCTGCGGGTTCACGGGCTGGGCCGGCGCCGTGTCGGTCCCGGTCATGCTGCTGCTCCTGCCTGCTCCGGCGACTCGCCGGCCATCATGAGGCCGAGCACGTCACGAGACGTGTCACCCGGCACGATTCCTACGATCCCCCCGCGGTACATCACGGCGATGCGGTCCGCCAGTGCGGCCACCTCGTCGAGCTCGGTCGAGACGACGATGACGGGAACGCCCGCATCCCGGGTCTCGACGATGCGCTTGTGCACGAACTCGATCGATCCGACGTCGAGACCGCGGGTCGGCTGCGCTGCCACGAACAGCCGCAGCTCGCGGCTCAGCTCGCGGGCGAGGACGACCTTCTGCGCGTTGCCGCCGGACAGCCGGCCGACCTTGGTGTCGATCGACTGGGTGCGCACGTCGAACTCGCGCACCTTCTCCTCGGCGAAGTCCTTGAGGTACGAGAACTGGATGTTGCCGCCCTTGACGAACGGAGCGTCGGTCGAGCGGTCGAGCATGAGGTTCTCCTGGATGCTGAACTCCCCGACCAGGCCGTCCTCGTTGCGGTCCTCCGGCACGAAGCCGACACCGGCGTCGAGCACCTTACGGACGCTGTGGCCTTGGATCGGCTCTCCGTCGAGCAGGATCTCGCCCTGGACACGCGATTGCAGACCGATGATCGCCTCGGTCAGCTCGGTCTGGCCGTTGCCCTGCACGCCCGCGATGGCGAGGATCTCCCCCGCCCGGACCTCGAAGCTCACGTTGTTGACGACGATCTGGCCGATGGGGTCGATGACCGAGAGGTCTTTCACGACCAGGGCGGCGTCGCCGGGGGCGGCCGGCTCCTTCGCGACGGTCAGGGACACGGCGCGTCCGACCATCATGGACGCCAGCTCGACGTTGGTGGCGGTGGGCTCGGCCTCGCCGATGACCTTGCCGAGCCGGATCACCGTGATGCGGTCCGCGACCTCGCGCACCTCGCGCAGCTTGTGCGTGATGAAGATGATGGCGGTGCCCTGCTCCTTGAGCTGGCGCATGATCACCATCAGCTCGTCGGTCTCCTGCGGGGTCAGCACCGCGGTCGGCTCGTCGAAGACCAGGACTTTGGCGTCCTGCGACAGCGCCTTGATGATCTCGACGCGCTGCTGCACGCCGACCGGCAGGTCCTCGACCAGGGCGTCCGGGTCGACGTCGAAGCCGAACCGCGACGAGATCTCGCGCACCTTCGCGCGGGCGGCGTTGAGGTCGAGGCGTCCGCCGAACTTCGTCTGCTCGTGGCCGAGCATGACGTTCTCGGCGACGGTGAAGACGGGAATGAGCATGAAGTGCTGGTGCTCCATCCCGATCCCGGCCTTCATGGCGTCGCCGGGGCCGGAGAAGCGCTGGACGACGTCGTCCAGCAGGATCTCGCCCTCGTCGGCCTGGTAGAAGCCGTACAGGACGTTCATGAGGGTGGACTTGCCTGCGCCGTTCTCGCCCAGCAGACAGTGGATCTCGCCGGGTTCGACGGTCAGGTCGATGTGGTCGTTCGCGACCAGGGCACCGAACCGTTTGGTGATGCCGCGGAGTTCGAGCTTCATTTCGGGTGGGTTTCCTTCTCTACTCGCCCGTGAGCGAAGACAGCGCGGAACGGCTGGTGGCCTCGACGCGCGTACTCACATTACCTGCTTGCACATTTGTCAGTGTGTGCGCAGATGAGCAGTGATGACAAGAGCGGGAACGCGACAGGGAGGCCAGCCGTGGCTGACCTCCCCGTCGAGCGTTTAGCCTCCGATTACTGCTTCGGCGACGAAGGCGAGGTGACCTTGATCGAGCCGTCGATGATGCCGGCCTTGATCTTGTCGAGCTCGCCCTTCAGACCCGAGTCGACCTTGGACTCGAAGTCGTGGAACGGGGCGAGGCCCACTCCCTCGTTCTTCAGCGTGCCCACGTACGGGGTGCTGTCGAACTTGCCGTTGGCGGCCTGGGTGACGACGTCGTTGGTCGCCGGCTTCATGCCCTTCATGACCGAGGTGAGGAGCAGGTCCTTCACGCTCGGGTCGGACTGGTAGACGTCCGCGTCGACGCCGATCATCGTGATCGGCTTGCCCGAGTCCTTGATGGCCTGCGCGGCCGACTGGTAGATCGGGCCGCCGACCGGCATGATCACGTCGGCGTTCTGGTCGATGATGCCCTGCGCGGTGTTCTTCGCGGTCTCGTTGGCGTCGAAGCCACCGGTGAAGGAGCCGTTCTGCTTCGCGACATCCCAGCCGACGACCTTGACCGACTTGCCCTTCTGGTCGTTGAAGTACTTCACGCCGTCGGCGAAGCCGTCCATGAAGATGGTGACGGTCGGGATCTGCATACCGCCGAAGGTGCCCACGATGCCGGTCTTCGAGTAGCTGGCGGCGGCGTAGCCGGCCAGGAACGCGGCCTGCGCGGTGTCGAAGATGATCGGCTTGACGTTCTTCGCCTGGATCTCGTTGTCGTCGATGATCGCGAAGTTGACGTCGGGGTTCGCCTTCGCGGCCTTCTCCGTCGCGTCCTTGAGCAGGAAGCCGACCGTGACGATCATGTTGCAGTTCGCGCTGACCATGCTGTCGATGTTCGGAGCGAAGTCGTTCTCGCTCTTCGACTCGGCCGACTTGTACTTGACGTTCAGCGACTTCGCGGCCTGCTGCAGGCCCTCGTAGCCGAGCTGGTTGAACGAGTGGTCGTCGAATCCACCGGAGTCGGACACCATGCAGGGGGTGAAGTTGCTCTTCGCGGCACCGGTCGAGTTGTCCGACGGCGCAGCCGAGCAGGCGGCGAGCAGCGACATGACGCCGACCGCCGCGAGGCCGAGGAGACCGGCCTTTCGGGCTGTGATTGACAAGGTTGTTCCTCCAAGAAACGTAAGCCTGTGCGGGTGCTCGCAGGCTTGTGCGGTTCACGTTACCGAATGTGACGAACGACGCCGTTCGAAAATCCGGCTTCTTCATGCAAGCGTTACAAATGCTCACGCGATTGGCACGCGCTCATCCGAGCAGGGCGTCACCCGTTCGGGGAGGGCCGATCAGAGCCAGCCGCGCCTCTTGAAGATCCCGTACAGCAGCCCGCTCAGCCCGACCATCGCGAGCACCGCCAGCGGGTACCCGAACGGCCAATGCAGCTCCGGCATATTGGTGAAGTTCATGCCGTAGATGCCGGCGATCAGCGTCGGCGCGAACAGGATGGCCGCCCACGACGAGATCTTCTTCACCTCTTCGCCCTGCCGGTTGCTGGAGTGGGCCAGCCGCGTCATCTCCTCGTTCTGCCTCTCGGAGACGAGCGTCGAGTTCACCGTCAGGATGTCGCGCAGCAGATAGCGGAAGCCGTCGACGCGCTCGTTGACCTGGGTGAGGTGGTCGGCGACGTCGCGGAGACGGCGCTCCAGCTCCTGGGTCACCCCGTACTTGGCGGAGCCGCGTTCCAGCGCCAGCATCACCGCCGAGAGGGGATGGGTCGCCCGCTGGAAGTCGATCACCTCGCGCGACAGCTCGTAGATGCGCCGGGACACCAGCGCGTCCCCGCCGAACACCTGCGTCTCGATCTCGTCGATGTCGTTGGCGAGACCGGCGACGACCGGGCTGTACGCATCCACCACCGCATCGATGATCGCGTAGAGGATCGCCTGCGGGCCGAGGGCGAGCAGCTCCGGCTCCGCCTCCATCCGCTGGCGGACGTGCGAGAGGTCGGGCGACTCGCTGTGGCGCACCGTGATGACGAAGTTCGGGCCGACGAAGAGGTGCAGCTCGCCGAAGTCGACCTCCTCCGGGACGTCCAGGTAGTTGGCCGCCTTCAGCACGACGAAGAGGACGGTGTCGTACCGCTCCAGCTTGGGTCGCTGGTGGGCGACGATGGCGTCCTCGATCGCCAGCGGGTGGAGGCTGAACTCCTCGGAGAGCGACAGCAGCTCGTGCTCGCTCGGGCGGTAGAGCCCGATCCACGCGACGCCGCCCGGCGTGCGGTCGAGCGCGGCGTACGTCTCGGCCAGCGTCGTCGGGGAAGCGACGCGCACGCCGTTCGCGTAGATCGCGCTGTCGACCATGCTGCGGCGGCCGGGCGCCTGCTCCTGCGCCGGCTGCACGACCTGCGGAGACGGAGGCTCGACCCGGCGGGTGCGCGTCACGAAGGGCATCGGGATGCCGCGTCGATTCAGGTTGGCCATCGGTCACCTCCAGGGGTGCTCCAGGAGCGGGCGTCGCGAGCGACGGTGGACGGCCCGGATGGGCCACCTAACTGTACGCTCGCGACCCCGCCGAAGGCTGGACGCGGCTCGCGGCAGCCACCGCGTCCACGATGACCCGCTCGTAGTGCCCCGTGAGCTCGCGGCAGACGACGTCCCAGCTGCGGCCGAGGACCGCTCGCCGGCCGGCCTCCCCCATCCGCCGCCGGAGGGAGCCGTCGTGGACCAGCATCGACACCGCCGCGCGCAGGGCGCGGTCGTCCGACGGCGGGAAGAGCAGGCCGTCGACACCGTGCTCGACGAGGTCGATCGGGCCGCCCGCACGCGGCGCGACGACCGGGAGGCCGGAGGCGTGGGCCTCCTGGACGGTCTGGCCGAACGTCTCCTCTGAGCCGGTGTGCACGAACAGGTCGAAGGCGGCGTACGCGGCGGCGAGGTCCTCCCCGCCGAGGCGGCCCAGCCAGTGCACGTTCACACCTCGCAGCTCGCGGGCGACCGCGTCCCGCGCCGGACCGTCGCCGACGATCGCGACGGAGAGCCCGCCGATCCCCTTCAGCGTCCGGAGCCGTTCCACCTGCTTCTCGGGCGCGATGCGGCCGACGTAGCCGACGACCGTCTCGCCGTCCGGCGACAGCCTCTCGCGCAGCGCGATCGCGGCCGCCGCTCTCCTCTTATTGGGGTGGTACCGCTCCAGGTCGACGCCGCGGCCCCAGCGCCCGAGCCGGCTGACCCCCGCCGTGCGCAGGTCGTACTCGCTCGCGGCGGACGGCGCCAGCGTAAGGTCGGCGCCCTCGTGCACCCAGCGCACGTACTTCCAGGCGATGGCGGAGGTCATGCCGAGGCCGTTGCGCCGGGCGAAGCCGGCGACATCCGTCTGGTAGATCGCGACCGACGGCACGCCGAGCCGGTTCGCCGCGGCGATCGCCTGCGCCCCCAGGAAGAAGGGAGAGGCCGCGTGCAGCACGTCCGGCCCGAATCCGGCCAGGATGCGCTGCACCTGCGGGCTCGGCAGCCCCACCGGGAACTGCCGGTACGCGATGGACGGCACCTGGTGGATGCGGAAGCCGGCGTACTCGGCCGGCGCCCCCGCGTCCGGGCAGATCACGATGGCTTCGTGCCCCTCGGCCGCGAGGTGGTCGAGCACCCGCAGCACGCTCGTCGTCACCCCGTTCACCGTGGGGAGGAAGCTCTCACTGACGACCGCGACCCGCATGACTCGACGCTACGAGCGGCCGGTGTCGCGATCGTGAACGGCCGGTGTCCTGGAGCGCTCGGTATCCTTTCGGCATGACGCCGCGCAGGATCACCCAGGGCCCGCCCATCGAACGCTTCTACAGCGTGATCCCGGCCGGGGGCATCGGGTCGCGGCTGTGGCCGCTGTCGCGGGCGGATGCGCCGAAGTTCCTGCACGATCTCACCGGCTCCGGCCAGACATTGCTCCGCGACACCTGGGACCGCCTGGTCCCGCTCTCCGGAGAGCAGCGGATCATGGTGGTCACCGGGCGTGCGCACCGCGCCGCCGTGGAGCAGCAGCTCCCCGCCCTCGCCGACCCGAACGTCGTGCTCGAGTCCGAGCCGCGCGACTCGACCGCCGCGATCGGGCTGGCCGCCGCGATCCTGGAGCGCCGCGAGCCCGGCGTGATCATCGGCTCCTTCGCCGCCGACCACGTCATCCACAACCTCCCGCTGTTCCAGTCGGCGGTCCGCGAGGCGGTCGCGGCCGCGGAGGCCGGTTACATCACCACGGTCGGCATCCGCCCGACCGAGCCGGCGGTCGGGTTCGGCTACATCCACTTCGGCGAGCGCCTGGATGTGCCCGGGGCTCCGAGCGCGCTGGCCGTCGGCTCCTTCAAGGAGAAGCCGGACCTCGCGACCGCGGAGCGCTACCTCGAGGACGGCTCCTATCTCTGGAACGCCAGCATGTTCATCGCGCGCGCCGACCGGCTGCTGGAGGAGATCGGCCGCAGCAAGCCGAAGCTCCTGAAGGGCCTGCTCGAGCTCGCCGAAGCGTGGGACGACCCGGCGACCCGCGGTCCCGCCGTCGACCGCATCTGGCCGGCGCTCGAGAAGATCGCCATCGACTACACGGTCGCGGAGCCGGCTGCGGCGGCCGGGCGGCTCGCTGTCATCCCCGGCTACTTCGACTGGGACGACGTGGGCGACTTCGCCTCCCTGGCGAAGCTCAACTCGGGCGGCCGCAAGTCGGACCTCGCCATCCTCGGCGAGAACGCCCGCGTGCTGGCGGACTCGTCAAGCGGCATCGTGGTCAGTCAGAGCAAGCGGGTCATCAGTCTCATCGGTGTGAAGGACATCGTCGTCGTGGACACCCCGGACGCGCTGCTGGTCACCACGAGCGAGAACGCGCAGCGCGTGAAATCGGTCGTGGACGCGCTGAAGATCACCGGGTCCACGGACGTGCTCTGACGGTCGTCAGTCGACGACCGACGGCCCGTTGTGGATCTCCTGCACCAGCCGCGAGATCTCCTCGTCCGACACCTGCAGCCCGGCCTCGCCGAGACGCTGCCGGAGCAGCTGCTCGCTGTCCTCCTGGCTACGGAGCTGCATGTCGGCGCGTACCTGCTCCACGATCCCGGCGACCTTGGACTCGTCGCTCGCCTCGGTGCTTCCGTGCATGATCGGTTCGTCCTGTGTCATGCCGCCGACGGTACGCCGGGCACCCCATCCCGTCGACCGCGGGTTATCTCGACGTCGAGATAACTGAGGTGACCCTAAGAAGCGTCTGCGGCGGTCGCGGCATAGACTTGCGCTGCGCTCGATGCGCCCATGAAGCGATCCGCAACCAGGGAGGGTTGTCCCGTGTCCACTCAGACGACAGGGACGCTGCAGCCGGCCAAGACCCGGCCCGGCGGCACTCTGTACCGAGGCCGCGAGGGGATGTGGTCGTGGGTCCTCCACCGCATCACCGGCGTCGCCATCTTCTTCTTCCTTCTGGTCCACATCCTGGACACGTCGCTCATCCGCGTGAGCCCGGAGGCCTACAACGCGGTGATCGGCACCTACAAGAACCCGATCATGGGGTTCGGCGAGATGGCTCTCGTCGCCGCGATCATCTTCCACGCGTTCAACGGCATCCGGATCATCCTGATCGACTTCTGGAGCAAGGGAGTCAAGTACCAGAAGGCCATGTTCTGGATCGTCATCGCCCTCTGGGTGATCCTGATGGCCGGCTTCGTCCCGACGCAGCTCATCCACATCTTCTCGGAGGTGCACTGACGTGACGACCA
>JAEWJG010000344.1 GCA_023386675.1 Actinomycetes bacterium | reverse complement strand
GGACCCGGACGCGCGGAGTCCCCGAACGGCATGCCGCCGGGCTGGCCGGCCTCTCCGCCGGAACCACCCGGGCCCCACGGCCCGCCGCCGAAGGGGCCTCCCCAGTGCCCGCCGTGATGGCCGTGGGGATGGCTGTGCGGCATCCCCTCTCCCCATTGCGGACGCCGGCGCGACTGGTCGCGTCGCACCGCAAGCAGTGCGTGCTCGACCATCGCGACGATGTCCGCTTCTGGCGGAATCCCCGATTCGTCTTGACGTCCGGCGTTCATGCATGTAACTATACATTCACTTGTAACAGTACATGCAAACGAAAGGAGAGCCCCGATGGCGAACATCGACGACTCCACTCAGACGCCGCCCGGATACTGGTTCGGCGTGATCGAGGGCCGGCTGCATCAGCGCATGCGCGACGCACTGGCCGACCAGGGACTGCGCCGCGGAAGCTGGCGCATCCTGCACACCCTCGCCGACGCACCGGCCACCGCCGACGAACTCGGCGAGCGCCTGCCGCACGGCGACGACCGCCAGGGACACGGCGGCCACGGACAGGGCCGCCGCGACGGGTACGCTCGCGGCCGCGGCTACGGGATGCGCTTCGGATGGCGCGGCCAGGAGCCGCGCGACGAGCGCGCTCCCGGCGACGAAGAGCACGGGCGTCCGGACAGCCTGGACCCGGAGCACCACCACGACGACCACCGCGAGCACCACCACGACGAGCATCACCACGACGACCAGCGCGAGCACCACCAGCATCACCACGGCGACCACGGCTTCGAGCACGCGTTCGAGCGTGGCTACGCCCGCGGGTTCGACCGCGGCGTCGGCTTCGCGGCGACGCGCTTCGGCCATCCAGCGGGCCCCTTCCCGGGCGGTCACGGCTACGGCCCCTTCCCCGGCGGCCACGGCTACGGCCCCTTCCCGGGCGGCCACGGCTACGGCCCCTGGGGCGCCGAGGGCGGCCGCCCAGCGCATCCCTTCGCCGGCCACCGCCACGGCGGCCCGGGCGACCACCGCGACCGCGGCGGCCGTCGCGCGCACCGCATCCACCGCATCCTCGCCGAGTTCGTCGAGCGCGGCTGGGTCTGGTTCGACGGCGACCGCGCGACCCTGACCGATGAGGGACGCGCCGCCCACGACCGGGCGTACGAACGCGTCCGTGAGGTGCGCGCGCAGCTGGCCGACGGCATCGCCGAGGGCGACTACGCGACCACGATGACGACCCTCGAGACGATGGCCCGGAACCTCGGCTGGCGCCCGTCCGGCGAGCAGGCCGGGGAGGGCGACGCGCCAACCCCCGCCTAGGATGGACGCATGACGCCACCCCGCGAAGAGGTCGTGCTTCTCGCCGAGGACGGCACACCGATCGGTACGGCGGACAAGGCGACGGTGCACACGACGGACACGCCGCTCCACCTCGCCTTCTCCTGCCACCTCTTCGATGGGGAGGGACGCATCCTGGTCACGCGCCGCGCCCTGGGCAAGGCGACCTGGCCGGGCGTGTGGACCAACTCCTTCTGCGGCCACCCCGGCCCGGGCGAAGCGTTCGAGGACGCCGTGCGCCGTCGCGCCGCCGACGAGCTCGGCGCCGAGATCGACAACCTCACGCCCGCGCTGCCGGACTTCCGCTACCGCGCCGTGGACGCGGCCGGGATCGTCGAGTACGAGGTCTGCCCGGTCTACACCGCGACCGTCGTCGGCGAGCTCGACCCCTCGCCCGCCGAGGTCGCCGAGTGGACGTGGGCCGACCCGCGCACGCTGCTCGCCGCGGTGGAGGCGACACCGTGGGCTTTCAGCCCCTGGCTGACCCTCCAGCTGCCCGCGCTCTACGCCGACGACAGCCTCGAAGCTTCGGGTCAGCTGTGAGCGCTGCTCATATTTTCCACCTGTGTAATTGACTGTGGATAACTCTTCCCGGCGTATGCCGTGAGGTGAATCCGTCAGCAGGCGAAGAGGTCAATGCGCCCAGACGCGGTCGACGGACAACGTCGGGACGAATGCACGTTGCGGGTCCCGCGGGTCCGGCCAGTCCGGGAAGTCGAACACGGCGAGCATCAGCTGCAGCGGATAGCGCGGTGGCGCGTCCAGCATCCGGACCACGCGGCCGTCGACCCGGAATGTCGCCTCCTCGCCGTCCCAGGTCGCCTCGTACGCGTGCGGCTCGGTGACGTCGATCTCCAACGGGATGCGCTCGAAGTCCTCCGCGAGCCGCGGGTCGCGGAAGCGGTGGAAGCCCATCCCGACATCGGCGGAGCCGTCGCGCACGTCGCGGCCGAACACCTCCATCACGCACAGCTCGCCGCTGCGCTCCGGCGCGTCCTCGAAGCCCACCAGCCAGAGCGACGCCATCGACCGGGCGCCGAGGAAGAGGGAGGCGCGCATCCCGACCGTGCCGTGGTCGACGAGGCAGCCGCGGAACTCGTCCTGCGCTTCCCGCACCCGCAGCCCGTCGCGGTACGGCTGCTGCCCGACGGTCGAGCCGACCGGCCCCGAGAAGTTGCCGGTCTGCAGCCCCGACACGCGCAGCGGCGGCCGGTGATCGTCGCCGCACCACAGTCCCTGCTCCTGCGGGATGCTCAGCTCCAGCTGCGAGTCGTGGATGAGGTACGTCGCGCGCGTCTCGGCGAGCGAGCTCCAGGCGGGCAGATAGTGCGGCAGCCACACCGTGCGGTCGAGCGCCGGGTCGTCGAAGTCGTCGAACACCAGCCGCTCACCTCATCCGGTGCGCGTCGCGTCGATGTGCTGCTCGAGCCACCAGGTGCGGCCCTCGTCGTCGGACACCCAGCCGTCCCACTCGAACGAGTCGTCGGTGATGTGGGAGAAGTTCCAGCGGATCGGCCGCCCGTCGGTCTGCGTTCCGTCCTGCCGGATCCCGTCGCGCCGGTGGGGCGTCGCGACCAGGGTGCAGAAGTCGCCGCTCGCCGCGCCGAACCAGCTGACGCGCCAGGCGCCGAGGGCCGTGTCGTAGACGCGGATCGTCGTGCCGCGGCCCTTCACTCCCTCCGGGTCCGCCTCGTCGCGGATGACGAGCACGTCCTGCACCGCTCGGCCGCCGAGGGTGTAGGCGAAGATCCAGTGGTTCACCGACTCGGTCCACACCTGCGTCGCCTCGTCGAACAGGCGGACGTCGGCGCTCCAGCTGCCGACGAGACGGCCGAACAGCTGCATGCGCTGCGGGTTCTGCTCCATCGGCCCCGAGCTGATCAGGGCCCGTGCGAACGCCGCGTCGGTGGTCTCGCTCATGGTCCCTGCTCTCTGCTCAAGCGGTCACGTTGTGGTCAGGAAGAGCGTCCCGCCTCGGTCGTCGAGACGTCGGTGCGGTGGAAGTTGAGGTACGAACGCGACGCCGTCGGGCCGCGCTGGCCCTGGTAGCGCGAGGCGTACTCGGCCGAGCCGTACGGCTTCTCGGCCGCGGACGACAGGCGGAAGAAGCACATCTGCCCGATCTTCATGCCCGGCCACAGCTTGATCGGGAGGGTCGCGACGTTGCTCAGCTCCAGCGTGACGTGACCCGAGAAACCGGGGTCGATGAAGCCCGCGGTGGAGTGGGTGAGCAGTCCCAGCCGGCCGAGCGAGCTCTTGCCCTCGAGCCGCGCGGCGACGTCGTCGGGCAGGCTCACGAGCTCGAACGTCGACCCGAGCACGAACTCGCCCGGGTGCAGGATGAACGGCTGGTCCGCATCCACCTCGACGAACCGGGTCAGCTCGGGCTGATCGACGGCCGGGTCGATGAACGGGTACTTGTGGTTGTCGAACAGGCGGAAGAAACGGTCGAGGCGCACGTCGACGCTCGACGGCTGGACCATCTCGGGCTCGAACGGCTCCAGGGCGATGCGCCCCGAGCCCAGCTCGGCCTTGATGTCGCGATCGGAGAGAAGCACGGGGCCAGCCTACCGGGTGGGCCGCCACGGTTCGGCGGCGTGCGACATCCACACCTCGCGCGGTTTGAGGGCACGGATCAGCCGCTGCCCCTCGGTCTGCGGGTCGTCGAGCTCCGCGCCGAAGACCGCCGTGTCGCCGGCGACGACGATGACGCCGTCCTCGGTGTCCACGACCACGATCTGCGAACCGCGCGTGTGGCCCGGCGCCGGGACCACCCGCACCCCGGGCGCCAGCGTGACCTCGCCGTCTGCCGGCACGTACTGCAGGTCGACGCCCTCCGGGTCGACCCACTCGCGGATGGTGTAGTCCTCCGCGTGCCGGCCGTCCTCCAGCTCCGTGCGCTGCACGTGGATCGGCTTCCCGGCGAACAGGTGGTTGCCGCCGCAGTGGTCGAAGTGGAGGTGCGTGTTGACGACCACGTCGACGGTCGCGGGGTCGAGGCCCCACTCGCCCACCGGCTTCAGCCGCGGGTCCATGTCGTCCACCAGCGGGTGCAACTCGGTCAGGCCGGTGTCGACGAGGATGCGTCCGCCGGGGTGGTCGATGACGTGGATGTAGACCGGCAGGTCGACGCCCGCGAGGTCTCCGATGTGGACGGGCGTGATGGTGTTGGTCATGGTGTCCTCTCCTGCAGCGGCCGGACGGTCAGCGTCTGCTCGGCCCGGCCGACGGCCCCGTGCTCGTCCAGCAGCGCCGTGCTGGTGAGCCCCTGGCCCTCCGGCCCGAAGACCACCGTCGTGTCGAGCCCGACCCAGGCGCCGGTGGGGCGGCGGAACAGGTGGATGGTCAGGTCCAGGTTGGGGAACATCCACTCCTGCGGCGGCTTGCGCACCGCCACACCGTTGGCCGTGTCCACCAGGGCGATGTAGGCGGCGTCCGGGCTCGCGGGCTCCCCGGCCACCAGCTCGCGGTCGCTGCGCAGCCACGCGGTCGCGCGTCCCGGCCGCGGCGCCTCCTCGGTGCGGACCTCCAGAGAGGCGACGTAGCCGCCCGGCCAGGTGCCGGTCATCGACCACGCGTGCTCCGGCCCCGGCAGCGCCGGAGCGCCCCCGGCCCCTCCGGCCACCGCGCTGGTGTCTCCGGTCATCGTGTACCAGGCACGAGCCAGCACGACCCTTCGGCCGCGGATGGAGACCGTCGCCTCGATCAGCTCGATCGTGCGCCCCGGCCGGATCGTCTCGAGGTGCACGTCGCAGACGTCCGCGTCGAGGAAGCCCAGGATGTCGAAGCTGACCCGCGAGAGCACCAGGTCGGTGGGCTCGTGGCGGTCCGCGCGGCACCGGTCGATCGCGTGAACGATGAGGCCGCCGAGCGGGCTGAAGTGGATCTCCGACTCCTTCCACGCCCCGCCGGCGTCGGCCGTCGGACGGTAACGGTGGTCGTCGATCCGCTCGAAGTAGGAGGACATCAGCCTCACCCTACTTGGTGCCGGCGGCGTCCAGGAGGTGGGATCGACCGTGAATCGATCTTCAGAATGGGGAAGCGCAGTCCGGCGTAGCGTGTGCGCCATGGCGACTCCCACGAGCGATGATCTGAAGCGGCGCGGCGGCTGGCTGCCCCCTGAGCAGGACGACCTGGAGAGCTGGCTCGACGGCCGCATCGACCGCATCGGCGACGATGACGATGCTCCGCTGCACCACCCGGTGATGCAGGAGTTCGCCGACCTCATCGACCGGGATGCGATCGTCCGGATGTACCTGACGCGGATGATCCAGGAGGTGCCGAAGAACAGGAAGTACTCCGAGCGGCACCTCACGAGCGTCCGGCAGCTGCTCCGGCTCATCGACGACGTGCTGACGACCGCCCCGGAGTTCAGCGAGGGCGGGATGGTCACCACGCCGCTGACGGGCATCCTCGACTGGACGATGGGCACCACCTCCGGG
>JAEWJG010000256.1 GCA_023386675.1 Actinomycetes bacterium | reverse complement strand
GCAGGATCGAGGGGTGGAACTCCACATCCTGGAACGCCTGCCGCGCCCTAGCCAACGACAGCTCGCCCTCCGCAGCACCCTCCGTGTAATCGAACGCCGCCTTCGGCGTGCGCCGGCGAGCGATCCGGGCCAGGTCCTCGATCGTCAACGCCGACTCCAGGCGCCGCTTCTTCAGATTCAGCTCCGGCCTCTTGAACCGCATCAGCTCGAGCAGCTCGACGGGCTTGGGGAATTGACGGTCGACCATGCGAATGGATCCTAACGGGGGTCGTAGCGGACGATCTGGGTGGTGCGGGCGACCAGGGCGCGGAGCGTCTCCAGGTCGCCGGTGAGGAGGCCCGCGGCACGCGCCTGCACCAGGACGTTGCCGATGGCGGTGGCCTCCACGGGCCCGGCGAGGACGGGCGACCCGCTGCGGTCGGCGGTCGCCTGGCAGAGCAGCGCATTGCGCGCTCCCCCGCCGACGATGTGGACGGCCTCCACGGGGACGCCGGTGAGGGACGCCGCCTGCCGCACGGTCGCGGCGAACGCGGCGGCGAGGCTCTCGACGATGACGCGGACCATCCCGGCGGGCGAGGCCGGAGCGCGCAGCCCGCGCTCGGAGAACCACGCGGCGATGCGGGACGGCATGTCGCCCGGCGCGAGGAAGCGGGGGTCGTCGGCGTCGAACACCTCCACCGGGCGCGGCAGCGACGCCGCCTCCGCCAGCAGACCGGACAGGTCGACATGCAGACCGCGGCGCTGCCACTCCCGGATGGACTCGCTGAGCAGCCACAGCCCCATGACGTTGTGGAGGTACCGGATGCGGCCGTCGACGCCGCCCTCGTTGGTGAAGTTCGCCGCGCGTCCCTCCTCCGAGATCACGCGATCCGGGAGCTCGACGCCGACCAGCCCCCACGTACCGCAGGAGATGTACGCGGCGCGGGAGGGATCCATCGGCACGGCGACGACGGCCGAGGCGGTGTCGTGCGAGCCGACAGCGGTGACCGCCGGGCCGCCGCCCGCGAACGGGAGTTCGGCCGCGAGCGATGGGAGCAGGCCGCCGACGGCGGTTCCGGCGTCCACCAGCGGGGCGAACGCGCGGCGTGGCAGGCCGAGCCGCTCGATCAGCGGATCGTTCCACGATCCGTCCGCGGTGAGCAGCCCGGTCGTGGAGGCGTTGGTCCGCTCGGTCTGCCGGGTGCCGGTCAGCCAATACGTCAGCAGGTCCGGGATGAGCAGGAAGCCGTCGGCCGACGACAGCGACCCGTCGGCGGCATCCACCGCCAGCTGGTACAGCGAGTTGAACGGGAGGAACTGCAGCCCGCCCTCGCGGTACAGCTCCTCCGGCGACACCGCCGCGTGCACCAGGTCCACGCCGCGCGCCGTGCGCTCGTCACGGTAGTGGTACGGCTCGCCGGCGAGGCGCCCGTCGCGGAGCAGACCGTAATCGACGGCCCACGAGTCCACGCCGATGCTGCGCAGAGCCGGGTCGGTCCGGGCGACGGAGGCGAGCCCGTCGAGCACGCTCGCGTACAGCCCGGTCACATCCCAGTGCAGCGCGGCGCGGTCGCCCTCCCACACCCGCACGGGCGTGTTCGGGAACCGGGCGGCCTCGGTCAGTTCGAGCGTGTCCGCGCCCACGCGGGCGTGCATCACCCGGCCGCTGGTGGCGCCCAGGTCGACCGCTGCGACGGTGCCCGTGCGGGTCATCGCAGGAAGGCGGCGGCGACCCCC
Organism: Actinomycetes bacterium; assembly: GCA_023386675.1. Classification (GTDB taxonomy): domain Bacteria; phylum Actinomycetota; class Actinomycetes; order Actinomycetales; family Microbacteriaceae; genus Leifsonia. The sequence continues at coordinate 3,676 of JAEWJG010000256.1, read as the reverse complement.
GCGTCCACCGGGATGTGCAGCCCCGTCGTGTGGTCGAGGTCGGCCGAGGTGAGCACGGCGACCGCGTTGGCCACGTTCTCCGGCAGCACCTCGCGCTTGAGCAGCGTCCGCTGGGCGTAGTACTTGCCCAGCTCCTCCTCCGGCACTCCGTAGACCGCGGCGCGCTTGGCGCCCCAGCCTCCGGCGAAGATGCCGGAACCGCGCACGACGCCGTCCGGGTTGATGCCGTTGACCTTCACGCCGTAGTCGCCGAGCTCGGCCGCAAGCAGCCGCACCTGGTGCGCCTGGTCGGCCTTCGTCGCCGAGTAGGCGATGTTGTTCGGACCGGCGAACACGGAGTTCTTGGACGAGATGTAGACGATGTCGCCGCCGAGACCCTGCTCGATCAGGACCTTCGCGGCCGCCTTCGACACGAGGAACGACCCCTTGGCCATCACGTCGTGCTGCAGGTCCCAGTCGGCCTCGGTCGTCTCCAGCAGCGGCTTCGAGATCGACAGCCCGGCGTTGTTGACGATGAGGTCGAGGCCGCCGAACTGCAGAAGCGCCTCCTGGATGCCCTTCTGGATGTCGGACTCGCTGGTGACGTTCGCCGCCACCCCGATCGCCACATCCGTGCCGCCGAGCTCGGCTGCCGCCGCCTGCGCCTTCTCGAGGTCGAGGTCGGCGATCACGACGCACGCCCCCTCGGCCGCGAGCCGGGTCGCGATGGCCTTGCCGATCCCCGACGCGGCACCCGTGACGAGCGCGATCCGCCCCGCGTGCGACTTCGGTTTCGGGAGACGCTGGAGCTTGGCCTCCTCCAGGGCCCAGTACTCGATCCGGAACTTCTCCGACTCCGGGATCGGCGCGTACGACGACAGTGCCTCGGCGCCGCGCATCACGTTGATCGCGTTGATGTAGAACTCGCCGGCCACGCGCGCGGTCTGCTTGTTCGCCCCGTAGGAGAACATCCCGACGCCTGGGATGAGCACGATCGCCGGGTCGGCGCCGCGCATCGCGGGCGAGTCCAGGGTCGCGTACCGCTCGTAGTAGGCGGTGTACTCGGCGCGGTACTGCTCATGCAGCTCCTTCAGCCGGGCGATCGAGTCCTCGACGGAGGCATCGGCCGGGAGGTCGAGGATGAGCGGCTTGACCTTGGTGCGCAGGAAGTGGTCCGGGCACGACGTGCCCAGCGCGCCCAGGCGGACGTGCTCCTCCGACGCGAGGAAGTCGAGCACGACGTCCGCGTCGGTGAACGAGCCGACCTGCGGCTTGTCCGTCGAGGCCAGGCCACGGATGGTCGGCGCGAGGGCCGCTGCCTTGGCGCGGCGTTCGGCCGGGTCGAGCGGCTCGTTCTCCGCGATCCGCGCGCCGAACGGCTCAGGACGGCCGTGGGCGGCGATGTAGTCCGCCGCGGTCGCGATGATCCACAGCGAGTTGGCCTCGGCCTCATCGCTGGTCTCGCCCCACGCCGTGATGCCGTGGCCGCCCAGGATGGTGCCGATCGCCTCCGGATTCGCCTGCTTGATCGCTGCGATGTCGAGTCCGAGCTGGAAGCCGGGACGACGCCACGGCACCCACACGACGCGGCCGCCGAAGATCGTCTTCGTCAGCTCCTCGCCGTCGGCCGCGGTCGCGATCGCGATGCCGGAATCCGGGTGCAGGTGGTCGACGTGGGCCGCATCCACCAGACCGTGCATGGCCGTGTCGATGGACGGCGCCGCGCCGCCTTTGCCGTGCAGCGTGTAGTCGAAGGCGGCGACCATCTCGTCCTCGCGCTCGACGCCGGGGTAGACGTTCTGCAGCGCGCGGAGGCGGTCGAGGCGGAGCACCGCGAGGCCCTGCTCGGTGAGGGTGCCGAGGTCGCCCCCGGAGCCCTTCACCCAGAGCAGCTCGACCGGCTCGCCGGTCACCGGGTCGGTCTCGGTGCCCTTGGCGGACGTATTGCCGCCGGCGTAGTTCGTGTTCTCCGGGTTCGACCCGAGGCGGTTGGAGCGGGCGATCAGGGCCGCAACGGTCTCGTTCGTCATCTGCTCACGCGCCCCATCCGGCCTGGGTGCCGCCCACGCGGTCGGCCTCGATCTTCTGCTGGTAGCCGCTGGCCTTGTACGCGGCCATCGGGTCCGCCGGCAGCCCGCGCGACTCGCGCCAGGCGGCCAGGTCGGCGCGGACGTCCGTGTTGAACGCATCCATGAAGACGGTGTTGGCGGCGAGCACGTCGTTGGCGCGCTGGGCGGCGTCGAGCGCCTCCACATCCACCAGCAGCGCCTTGGCCGTCGCCTCCTGGACGTTGAGCACCGAGCGGATCTGGCCCGGGATCTTCGCCTCGAGGTTGTGGCACTGGTCGAGCATGAACGCGACCTCGGGGTTGCCGTAGCCCCCGCCCTGGATGACCTCGAACACGATGCGGAACAGCTGGAACGGGTCCGCAGCGCCCACGATGAGGTCGTCGTCGGCGTAGAACCGGCTGTTGAAGTCGAAGGAGCCGAGCTTTCCGAGCCGCAGCAGCTGCATGACGATGAACTCGATGTTCGTGCCGGGCGCGTGGTGGCCGGTGTCGAGGCAGACGAACGCACGGTCGCCCAGCGCCGCGGTCTGGACGTAGCTGGTCCCCCAGTCCGGAACGTCCGTGTGGTAGAACGCCGGCTCGAAGAACTTGTACTCCAGCACGAGACGCTGGCCCTCGCCGATGCGCTCGTAGATCTTCTGCAGCGAGTCTGCGAGGCGGTCCTGCCGGGCGCGCATCGAGTCCTGGCCCGGGTAGTTGGTGCCGTCGGCGAGCCAGATCTTCAGGTCGCGGGAGCCGGTCTCGTTCATCACGTCGATGCACTCGAAGTGGTGATCGATCGCCTTCTGCCGGATGCGGTCGTCGTGGTGGGTGACCGAGCCGAACTTGTAGTCGTCGTCCTGGAACGTGTTCGAGTTGATGGTTCCGAGCTCGACGCCGTTGTCCTCGGCGTGCTTGCGCAGGTCGGCGTAGTTCTCGACGCGGTCCCACGGGATGTGCAGGGCGACAGAGGGGGCGAGCCCGGTGTGCTTGTGCACCTGGGCGGCGTCCGAGATCTTCTCGAACGGGTCGCGGGCGGTGCCAGGGGTGCCGAACACCTTGAAGCGGGTGCCCGAGTTGCCGAACGCCCAGCTCGGCAGTTCGATCGCCTGCTGCGTCAGCCGGTCGCGGATGGACGTGAAGTCAGTCAACGTTCCTTGCGCCTTTCGTATCGTGATCGACTTCGCCACCCGCATCGGTGGTTTGAATCGATTCATGAATCGTTTCATCGTAGCGCACGGATTGCGCCGCCGCCAACTGGTCCTCCAGGTGGAAGATCTCGGGGATGAGCTCGAAAGACCGGTCGGGGGCAGCCCCGTCCAGGCCGTCGAAGAGCCGGCTCATCTCGGCCTGCCAGCGGGCGTTGACCTCGGTGAGGTCCATGCGCCGCTGGATGGATGCGTAGTCGTCCCGCGCCTCGACGTAGCCGATCAGCCAGCCGTCGGGGCTCAGGAAGAGGGAGTAGTTGTCCCATCCCGTCTCCTTCAGCGCCTCGAGCATGTCCGGCCAGACGGCCGCGTGCCGAGCGCGGTACTCGGAGAGGTGCGCGGGGTCGACGCGCAGGCGGAAGCAGGCCCGCTGCATGGGTACCTCCAGAAGGATGGGGCGCGCCGGCCGGGGCGCCCGCCCGGCGGGGCGGGGGGGGGGGCG
>JAEWJG010000225.1 GCA_023386675.1 Actinomycetes bacterium | reverse complement strand
ACCCGGGGTCGAGACGCAGCGGCTGCCGCTCGCAGACGAAGCGCAGGAGCTTCGTGTCGTCGGAGACCAGGTGCGCGTTGTCCTCCGGCCAAGCGGCGCGGCACGCGTCGAGGAAGAGCTGCTTGTCGATGAGGAGGCAGCCGGTGCCCTTCGGAACGCGGTCGAAGTTCTCGAGCGTGATCTCGGTCGGCGCCGGGTGGGCGAGGTAGTCGCCCCAGAAGATGTGCGTCGGCACCTCCCAGAACCGCCCGACGAGCGGAGCGGCCGGGTCGGTCGGCACGTGGCCGTTCCACGCGGGGCGGCCGAGCGCCGCATCCACCTGGTCGAGGTAGAGGAACGAGTCCTCGCCCATCAGCAGGCGCGAATCGAAGATCAGCAGGCGGTCTGCGCGAGCCGCCTGCGCGCCCTCCCAGCGGGCGAGGAAGCGTCCGCGGTTGTCCTGCCCGACGACACGCAGAGGCACCGGCGACGTGGCCGCGAGGCCGGCGAGCACCGCCGCGGTGTCGTCGGTGGAGCCGTCGTCGACCACTACGATCTCCGCCGAGACGGTCGAGCGCTGCAGGGCGGTCAGCAGCGATCCGATCGTCGTCGGCAGCCAGGGCGCCGAGTCGTACGACGCGATGACGATGCTGAGATCGGGCACGGGCTGCGGGTCGGTCACATCGCCTCCTCGGCGTTCGACGGGGCCGGCTTGCTCGCAACGGGGCGCCGCAGGTACCAGAGGTGGACGGCGATGCCGACGGCCGGACCCGCTGCGAGCGCGAGCGCCGCGCGTCCCTCCAGCGGGAGCGGCAGGAACAGCAACGCGATGGTCACCACGGATGCGGCCACCCAGCCGATCGCGTAGCCGCCGTGCAGGTTGCGCGCGAGCACGGCCGAGCCGGTGACGCACAGCACGCCGATCATCCCGGAGGATGCGACCAGCGCGGTCAGGGTGCCGGCGCCGAGGTCGAACTGCGCTCCGAAGACCGCGACCACCACCGGCACGCCGAACAGCCACGCGCACAGACACAGCACCGCGACGACCGCGGCGATCAGCGCGCTCAGCCGGGTGACCAGCCGCCCCGTGCCGTGCGGCGCCCGGGCGAACTGGCTCACCAGGAAGCTCGACAGCGCCATCAACGGCACCAGGATGGGCGCTCGGGTGAGCGTGACCGCGAGCACGAGCGACCCGAGCGCGCGGTGGGCGGACGGGCTCGCGAAGAACGAGAGGATGAGCGGGAAGCCGTTGATGAGGACGGCGGTCGCCGAGGCGGCGATCATGGTCCGGACGGTGTTCGCCGCCAGCGCGCGCATCCGCTCGGGCACCAGCGCCCGCCGCAGAAGCTCGCGCGGCGCGCTGAGGAAGACGGCGCCCAGCGCCAGCGGGAACGGCAGGATCACGGCGAGCGCCAGCACCCAGGTCGCCGACGTCACGGCCAGCGCGAGGAGCACGAGAGCGACGCGCAGGATGCCGTCGAGCGCGACGACGGCGGCGAGCTGCCGCCACATCCCGCTGCCCGCCATCACGCCCGATCCGGCCGCGACCAGGCAGTTGAAGGCGGCGCCGACCGCGACGAACACGGACAGCCCGGCGTTGGCCGGGCCGAGCGAGGGGGCGGCCCAGAGCAGGGAGCTCGCGAGCACGACGACGAGCACGAGCACCGCCAGACCGGCGGCGAACAGCCAGACGGACGTGCGCCGGGCCGGGCCGGCTGCTGCCGCGTCCCGCTCCGCCTGCGCGACCGCGCGCGTCGCCTCCTGCTGAACGCCGAACAGCACCCCGACGACGAGGAACAGCGCCGACCAGAACACCGAGAACACGGCGTACCCGGCCGCGCCACTCGCGGTGAACACCCGCCAGGTGACCAGGTACCCGCTGAGACCCGAGATCACGGTGGCGCCGAGGATCAGGGCGACCGACGAACGGGTCCCCTGCGTGGACGCCTCCCCTGCCGTCCGCGCGGGCAGCGGCTCGTTGAGCGGTTCGTAGCTGGTGATGACGGCCCCCTAGTCCGCCACCGGCTCCGCGGGCGCGAGAGTGCGGTGACGTCGGAGCAGCACGAAGTGGATGGCGTACAGCGAGACGAAGACGAACAGGCCGATGAGGCCGTTGGCGACGAGCCACGCGTCGATGTCCGGCAGCGTCAGGGACGCGGCGGCCCACTGCGCGAGCGCGGCGACGGCGAACACGGCGACGCCGACCCGCGACGCGGCGGCGGTGATCCGGACCAGGATGCCCTGCGCGAGGGCCCACGGGATCCAGGCGATCGAGAAGCCGACGACGATCTGCCCGGTCAGCGCGTAGTGCGACCCGAACAGCAGCCCGACGATCCAGCCGCCCGCGACCAGCACGATGAGGAACATGGCCACGCCCGTGAGCGCGGTGATGGCGAGGATGACCGTCACGCCGAGGTTGGTGAGCGCAGCGTTCCCGCGCGAGCGGACGAACCGCGGCAGCAGGTACAGCGAGAACGTCGCCGGCACGATCAGCGTGGTCTTGATGAGCACCGCCGCGGCCGCGTACGCGCCCGCGACATCCTGCGGCGTCCCGGCGCGCACGAGCACGACGTCGGCGTTGGTCAGCCAGGCGAACCCGATCGTGAGGAGCAGGACGACGGTGCTGTTGAGCGTGAAGGGACGTCCGCCGAGCGGCAGCGCCTCCCGTCGCGCCTGCAGGCTCGCGCCGATCGCGCCGGCCAGGGCGGTGACGACGAGGATCGCGAGGATCGCGCTCGACTCAGCGTGCAGCAGCACCGCGACCAGGGCGAGCAGCGCCTGCGCCACCTGGGCACCGGTCGACCACCACACCACGGCGCGCGAGTCGCCCGCTCCCTGGAGGCGGCCCTGCGCGCGGGCGAACAGGAAGTTCGGGATCATCGCGGCCGCCGTCAGGAGCACCGTCACGAGCCCGAGGACGCCGGGGGCGGCGAGCGTCGACGAGAGCGCGAACACGCCGAGCGTGCCGATCCCGCCGAGAACGAGCGCTTCGATGAAGGAGCCGTCGAGCCGGCGCCGGCCGGAGACGGAGCCGGGCGCCGTGCGGTCGACGAGGCCGTCGTGCAGCGCCTCCGCCGTCCCCACCGCGACCGAGTTGCGCAGCGCCGAGCTGCCGATCGCGGCGACGTTGATCAGAGCGAGCGCCGCAGCGAGCAGGCCGTAGGACGCCGGCCCGAGCCCGCGGATGGTGATGATCTGGAACGCCGTCGTCGCGACGATTCCGAGGGCGCTGACGATGCCGATCTCGGCGAGCGCCCTGCCGTGGCGCGCGACCATGCCGCGGGCTCCGCTGGGTGCAGCGCCCGCCGGGTCGACGCTAATCGGCGTACCCCCTGCTCACCAGGTCGGCGACGATGATGTCGGAGGGCGAGAACTCGGGACGCTCCAACTCGTGCCGCATCGACTCGTAGTCGACGAGGAACGTGCGCAGACGGCTGAGGTCCCACTCCGAGAGCAGGATGTTGCGGCCGATGCCCTCGCCCTGCTCCGTGGCCTTGCGGTGGATCAGCGTCGGCAGGCCGAGCAGCGCGCTCTCCGCCTGGACGCCGCCGGAGTCGGTGACCACGAACTCCGCCTGCTTCAGGAGCTCCACGAACTCGTCGTGGCTGAGCTTCGGGATGATCTGGATGCGGTCGCCGCCCGTCTTCTGCAGCGCCTTCTCGAGGGCCTCGCGGTTGAAGACGTCGACGATGAGCCGCACCGGGATGGGGCTCTCCTGCAGCACCGCGAGGGTGTCGTCCACGAGCTGGGCGTTGGAGATGAATTCGAACCGGTGCAGCAGGGCGACGCCGAACGGCTCGCCGGTGGTGCCCTCCGTCTCGCCGTGGTCGAGCACGGCATCCAATGCCGTGTTGCCGAAGGTGTAGACGACGTTGTCGCGCTTGGCGAGGTTCTGCGTCGCCTCCTGGGAGGGCGTGTAGTGTACGGTCGCCATGGTTCCGACGATGCGACGGTCGAGCTCCTCGGGGAACGGATGGCGCCAGTTGCCGCTGCGCAGGCCGGCCTCGATGTGGGCACACGGCACCCCGAGCCGCTTGGCGATGTAGGCGCCGACGACGCTCGTCATGGTGTCGCCGTGCACGACGATCACCGTGTCGGCCGGCAGCGACTGCTTCAGGCGCCTGCGGTTGCGTCGCAGCCACCCGGCGACAGAGACACCCCAGCGGACGACGTCACGGCTGCCGCGCAGCGGACGGCCGTTCGCGCCGCGGGCGATGATCAGGTCGGGCTCGCCCAGGTCGAGCTGGCCCATGACCTTCTCGAGCGCGTCGGTGTGCTGCATGGTGACCCACTGCTGGATGACGTTGCCGCGCGCTCGGAGACGTTTGATCACGGGCGCGAGCTTGATCGCCTCCGCCGTCGTCCCGTAGATGAAAACGATCATGAGTGTGGTCGGTATGCCTTTGTGCCGGGTGTAGAAGTGCGCGTCTATTCAACCATGTCCCCACCGGACGGGCGGCCTGAGGCCAACGCGCCGGGGTAACTGGTAATTTCGACTGCGGACATCGCATCCGGTGTCCGCCAGCAACCCCGAGAGGAACGCGCCCGTGACCTTCGTCGCCTCCGACGCCGACGTCTCCGCCGACGCGGTGGTCGGCGACGGGACGAAGATCTGGAACCTGGCGCAGGTGCGCGAGCACGCCACGCTCGGCCGCTCGTGCATCGTGGGCCGGGGCGCGTACATCGGGGCAGGCGTCACCGTCGGCGACAACTGCAAGATCCAGAACCTCGCGCTCGTCTACGAGCCCGCCCGGATCGGCGACGGCGTGTTCATCGGCCCCGCGGTCGTCTTCACCAACGACCAGTACCCGCGGGCCGTCAGCCCGGACGGCGGGCTCAAGTCCGCGTCCGACTGGACGCCCGTCGGCGTGACCGTCCTCGAGGGCGCGTCCATCGGCGCCCGCGCGGTGTGCGTCGCCCCCGTCACCATCGGCCGCTGGGCGACCGTCGCCGCCGGTGCTGTCGTCACCAAGGACGTTCCCGACCACGCTCTCGTGGTCGGGGTGCCCGCCCGCCGCGTCGGCTGGGTGGGTCGTGCAGGACTCCCCCTGCACGAAGAGGGCGGCGAATGGATCTGCCCATCAACCGGAGAAAGGTACCGAGAGGCGAACGGCGCTCTCGAACGAATCGCATGACCCAGCCTGATTTCATCCCGGCCGCCCGCCCGCTCATCGGCGACGAGGAGCGGTCCGCCGTCGACGCCGTGCTGCGCAGCGGCATGCTCGCCCAGGGACCGGAGGTCGCCGCCTTCGAGACCGAGTTCGCGGAGGCGCTCGTCGACGGGCGCCGCACCGCCGCGGTGAACTCCGGCACGTCCGGCCTCCACCTCGGCCTGCTCGCAGCGGGCATCGGCCCGGGCGACGAGGTCATCGTCCCCTCGTTCACCTTCGCGGCCACCGCGAACGCGGTCGTGCTCGCGGGTGCGGAGCCGGTGTTCGCCGACATCGACCCCGACAGCTTCAACCTCGACCCCGCCGCGGTCGAGCAGCTGGTCGGACCGCGCACCGCCGCGATCATGCCGGTGCACCTCTACGGCCACCCCGCGGACATGGCCGGGCTGCAGCGCATCGCCGACGAGCGCTCGCTGGCGCTCTTCGAGGATGCCGCCCAGGCGCACGCCGCCACGATCGACGGCCGCCCGGTGGGCACCTTCGGCGCCTTCGCGATGTTCAGCCTCTACCCGACGAAGAACATGACCTCCGGCGAGGGCGGGATGGTCGTCTCGGCCGACGCCGACGTCGACCACCGCGTCCGCCTGCTCCGCAACCAGGGCATGGAGACGCAGTATCAGAACGAGCTCGCCGGCTTCAACGCCCGCATGACCGACCTGCACGCCGCGATCGGCCGCGCCCAGCTGCGCAAGCTCGCGGGCTGGACGGCGGACCGGCGCCGCAACGCCGCCCGCTTCGACCGCGATCTCTCGGGCGTCGTCACGCCGCCGGTGGCCGAGAACGTCGAGCACGTCTACCACCAGTACACGATCCGCGTCCCGGAGGATCGCGACGGCTTCGCCCGCGCGCTCCGCGAGGAGTACGCCATCGGCTCCGGCGTCTACTACCCGGTGCCCGTGCACCGCCTCCCGTCCTTCGGCCGGAATGACGACCTTCCTGAGACGGAGCGCGCCGCCCGCGAGGTGCTGTCCCTTCCGGTGCATCCGTCGCTCACCGAGGACGACCTCGACCGCATCGTCACCGCGGTGAACGCCCTCGCACAGGCGGGCAGCTGATGGCCGCGCTGCGGTACGGCGTCATCGGCCTGGGCGTCATGGGCCGCAACCACGCCCGCGTCCTCCGCGAGCTGGACGGCGTCGAGCTCACCGGGGTCGTGGATCCCTTCGCGACCGAGGGGGACTTCCCGGGCGTGCCGGTCCACGCCGACTTGGACGCATTGCTCGCCTCCAGCATCGACGCCGCCGTCGTCGCCGTGCCGACCACCGCGCACGAGGAGGTCGCGCTGCGCCTCGCCGACGCCGGCGTCCACGTGCTGGTCGAGAAGCCGATCGCCGCGGACGTGGCGGAGGGCCGCCGCATGGCGGACGCCTTCCGGTCGCGCGGGCTGGTCGGCGCCGTCGGCCACATCGAGCGCTTCAACCCGGCGCTGCAGAGCCTTCGAGAGCGCCTGGAGGCCGGCGAGCTGGGCGATGTCTATCAGATCGCGACGCGGCGCCAGGGCCCGTTCCCGGCCCGCATCGCCGACGTGGGCGTGATCAAGGACCTCGCGACGCACGACATCGACCTGACCTCCTGGCTCGCGCAGAGCCCGTTCGAGTCGGTTCACGCCAACACCTCGCGCCGCAGCGGCCGCCCGCACGAGGACATGGTCGCCTTCAACGGACGCCTCGGCGACGGCATCATCACCAACCACCTGGTGAACTGGATGTCCCCGATGAAGGAGCGCGTCACGGTCGTCACCGGCGAATCCGGCGCGTTCATCGCCGACACCCTGAGCGGCGACCTCACCTTCTACGAAAACGGCACCGACGCCACCGAATGGGACGCCGTCTCGGCGTTCCGCGGTGTGGCCGAGGGGTCCGTCATCCGGTTCGCGCTCAAGAAGCGCGAGCCGCTGCGCATCGAGCACGAGGCGTTCCGGGATGCGATCCTCCACGACCGCCCGGGCGTCGTCACGATGGAGCAGGGGCTGGCGACGCTCGCCGTGGCGGAGGCCGTCATGCGATCCGCCGGCGAAGGCCGGGAGGTCGTCGTGGATGCGGTGACCGGACCGTCCGGGGACGACCGGTGACCGCGGCCGTCGACACGACCGAGGTCGTGTCGGTGCGCCGTCGCACGCTGTTCGGGCTGGGCCGCGGCCGCACGATCGTCGCCGCCCTCATCCCGGTCGCGCTCCTGGTCGCGCTGCTGTCGTGGGCGTTCGCGTCGCCCGTCGGCGCGAGCCCGGACGAGGACTACCACCTCGGCTCCATCTGGTGCGCCCAGGGCGACCGCGCCGGACTCTGCGAGTCGACCTCCGATCCCGGCGTCAAGCGCGTCCCCGCCGCGGTGACGAAGGCCGCCAAGTGCTACGCGTTCGACGTCCTGCACAGCGGCCTCTGCCCCGATGCGGCGTCGCAGCAGCTCGAGAAGTCGAAGCGCGGCACCTTCAACGACCACGGCTACCCGCCGGTCTTCTACCTGACGATGAGCGTGTTCGTCAGTCATCACACCACCGCCTCGGTGCTGGCGATGCGCGCCTTCAACTGCGTGCTGTTCGTCGGGCTGCTGACCGCACTGTTCCTGCTGCTGTCGCCGCCGCGGCGCGGCATCGTGCTGTGGGGCGGGATCATCGCCCTCGTCCCGTTCGGGATGTTCATCATCCCGAGCGTGAACCCGTCCGGCTGGGCGGCCGTCTCCGCGATCGTGCTGTGGCTGAGCCTGGTCGGCTTCTACGAGGCGCAGACGCGTGGCAGGATGATCGCGCTCGGCGCTCTGGCGACCATCGCGACCTTCATGGGCGCGGGCGCACGCTCCGACGCGGCGACCTACTCGGTGCTCGCCATGATCGTCGTGGTCCTGCTGAAGGCCGAGCGGACCCGCGCATTCTGGCTGAAGTCCATCCTGACCGCGGCCCTGGCCATCGTCTGCGTGGTCTTCTTCCTGACCGGAAGCCAGGGCGGTGTCATCAACCCGGAGACGGCGGCGCCCCTCTCGCGCCACCAGACCCTCGCCCTCGCGGTCGCGAACCTGCTGCAGCTGCCATCGCTCTGGCTCGGGACCCTCGGCACGTGGGGCCTCGGCTGGCTCGATACGCTGATGCCCGCGATCGTGTGGGTGCCGTCGGTGACCCTTGTCGCCGGCGTCGCGTTCGGCGCGCTCCGCTACGCTCCGCTGCGCAAGGCGCTCGCGGTCGCCCTGGTCGGCGTCTCGCTCGTCGCCGTTCCGCTGTACGTCCTGGTCCACGATCGGGTGCAGGTGGGCGCCGGCGTGCAGCCGCGGTACATCTACCCGCTGGTGCTGCTGTTCGTCGGCGTCTGCTTGTGGGGCGTCCGGCGCCTCGGCCTCGGGATGTCGGCCGTCCAGCTGATCCTCATCGTCGGCGGCCTGTGGATCGCGAACCACGTCGCCCTCTCGACCAACCTGCGCCGCTACGTCACCGGAGAAGCCGCCCAGGGACTCAACCTCGACGCGGGCATCGCCTGGTGGTGGCCGCTTCCCTTCGGGCCGCTCTGGGTGTGGGTCGTCGGTTCGCTGGCATTCCTGGTGATGCTCGTCGCCGCGGCCGTCGTGTCCTGGCCCCGCGAGGGCTTCGGAGTGCGCCGTCGGCGGGCTCTCGCCTGAGCGCCAGGCAGCGCATGCGAAGATAGACCCGACCGAGCCAGGCGAACGCCCCGACGAAGGCCCCCACCCCCACTGTGACCATCGACATCATGATGCCGTTCTACGGCGACCCGGATCAGCTCCGCGTCGCCGTCAACAGCGTCCTCGCCCAGACCGACCCGGAGTGGCGGCTGGTCGTCATCGACGACCAGTACCCCGACCGCGCGCCGGGCGAGTGGGTGCAGAG
>JAEWJG010000207.1 GCA_023386675.1 Actinomycetes bacterium | reverse complement strand
GGTCGAGCAGCAGCGCGTCCGCGAGCTGCTCGCCGAGCCGGGACCGCGACTCCTCCACCGGCTCCGCCGCCACGCCGCCGGCGATGCCCGCCGCCTGCGCCGCCGCCTCGGCCAGCTCGCGCACGGTCGGGTTCTGGCCGCCCGCGCCGATGAACGTCGCCCCAGCGGCACCGTGCTCCAGGGCGAGCACGTAGAGTCCGGCGAGATCATCGACGTGCACGGTCGCCCAGTGCTGCGACCCGTCGCCGATCAGCCGCAGGGCCGGGACTCCTGACCCGCGCGGCGCGTCGACGATGACGCTCGGGAGGCCCTTGCCGTGGCCGTACACGATCGACGGCACCACGACGATGCCGCGCACGCCGTCGGCCTCCCGCACCAGCGCCTCGGCGGTCGCGCGCCAGGCGGTCAGCGCCGGCGGGGCGACGGGAGCGTCCTCGGCGATGTCGTCATTGGAACCGTAGGTCCAGATCCCGCCGGTGTGGACGAACGGCTTGCCCGATCCGGCCAGCCCGGCCAGCACCGCAGGCACCAGCACCGCGTCCACGTCCTTCGCCGAGGCGAGGTGGATGACGCCGTCGCTCTCGCGCGCGGCCCGCTCCACGAGGTCGGTGTCGGTGGCGTCGCCGATGAGGGCGGTCGCACCGGCCGCCTCGACCGCGGCAGCCTTGTCGGCGTCGCGCACGAGGGCGGTGACGGAGTGGCCCTCGTCGAGAAGGCGGGGGAGGACGGAGGATCCGATGAAGCCGGTCGCGCCGGTCAGGAGGATGGTCATAGTCGTCCACAACGCCTGTGGAGAGCGCGCATTCCCCAGATCCGTCCCCGACATGGACGCGGGTTGCGCCGCGCGTAGGCTCGATCCATGACTTCCACCACCATCGCCATCGTCAACGGTTATGTCGTCCCGGTCTCGCAGGAGCCCATCGAGAACGGCGTCGTCCTGGTCACGGACGGCGTCATCGAAGCGGTCGGCAGCGCCGATCAGGTGACGGTGCCGGAGGGTGCGGAGGTCGTGGACGCGGCGGGCAAGTGGGTGCTCCCGGGCTTCATCGAGTCGCACGGCCACGTCGGCATCCACGAGGAGGCGAACGGTCCCGCGGGTGACGACACGAACGAGATGACGACGCCGAACACGGCGGCGGTGCGGGCGATCGACGCGATCAACATCGACGACGAGGGATTCCGCGACGCGCTCTCGGGTGGAGTCACCTCGGTCGTCGTGAAGCCCGGGTCGGGCAACCCGATCGGCGGCCAGACGGTCGCCATCAAGACGTGGGGCGGCCGGATCATCGACGAGCAGGTCATCCACGAGGCCGTGAGCGTCAAGTCCGCGCTCGGCGAGAACCCCAAGCGGGTCTACGGCGGCAAGAACCAGACGCCGAGCACACGCCTCGGCGTCGCCATGATCATCCGCGAGGCATTCGTCGCCGCACAGAACTACCGCATCGCGCGGGACAACGCCGAGGCCGAGGGCAAGCCGTTCGACCGAGACCTGTCGAAGGAGACGCTGGTGCGCGTCCTCGACGGCGAGCTCGCTTGGGACCAGCACACGCACCGCCACGACGACATCGCGACCGCGCTGCGGCTGGCCGACGAGTTCGGCTATCGCCTCGTCGTCAACCACGGCACCGAGGCCCACAAGATCGCCGACGTACTCGCCGAGCGCGACATCCCGGTCATCTTCGGTCCGATGTTCACCTCGCGCTCGAAGGTGGAGTTGCGCGACCGGGCCATCGCCAACCTCGCCACGCTGGCGAAGGCCGGGGTGCGGGTCGCGATCACCACCGATCACCCGGTGGTGCCGATCAACTTCCTCATCTACCAGGCGGCGTTGGCGGTCAAGGACGGCCTGCCGCGCGAGACGGCGCTGGAGGCGCTGACGGTGAACCCGGCCGCGTTCCTGCGGCTCGACGACCGGGTCGGGTCCCTGACCGCCGGGCTCGACGGCGACGTGGTGGTGTGGTCGGGAGACCCGCTCGACGTGAACTCCCGTGCCGAGCGCGTCTTCATCCAGGGCGCAGAGGTCTACCGCTGGGAGGACGGCCAGGGGCACGTGGTGGAGCGCGCCGAGCGCTTCGTCTGAGCGTGCCTCCGGGGGCCGAGGGTTCATGGGAGAATGGCCGGACGATGTCACCACGAGCTCTTCAGGCCCTCGAGCCCGCCGCGACCGATCCGGCCTCCCTGCGCAACTTCTGCATCATCGCGCACATCGACCACGGCAAGTCCACACTGGCCGATCGCATGCTGCAGATCACCGGGGTGGTCTCCGATCGGGACATGCGCGCGCAGTACCTCGACCGCATGGACATCGAGCGCGAGCGCGGCATCACCATCAAGAGCCAGGCCGTGCGCATGCCCTGGTCGGTCGACGGTGACACCTTTGCGCTGAACATGATCGACACGCCCGGCCACGTCGACTTCACGTACGAGGTGTCGCGGTCTCTCGCCGCGTGCGAGGGCGCCATCCTCCTCGTGGACGCGGCACAGGGCATCGAGGCGCAGACCCTCGCGAACCTGTACCTCGCGCTCGAGAACGACCTGACCATCGTGCCGGTGCTCAACAAGATCGACCTGCCGGCGGCCGACCCCGACAAGTACGCGGCGGAGCTGGCGAGCCTCATCGGCGGAAAGCCGGAGGACGTCCTGCGCGTCTCGGGCAAGACCGGCATGGGCGTCGAGGCGCTCCTCGACCGCGTGGTCGCCGAGATCCCCGCGCCGGTCGGCGTGGCAGACGCGCCCGCCCGCGCGATGATCTTCGACTCGGTCTACGACAGCTACCGCGGGGTCGTCACCTACGTCCGTATGGTCGACGGCAAGCTGCAGCCGCGCGAGCGCATCCAGATGATGTCCACCCGCGCCACGCACGAGATCCTCGAGATCGGCGTGTCCTCGCCGGAGCCGACGCCCTCGAAGGGCCTCGGCGTGGGCGAGGTCGGCTACCTGATCACCGGCGTGAAAGACGTCCGCCAGTCCAAGGTCGGCGACACGATCACCACCGCTTCCAAGCCGGCGACCGAGGCGCTGCCCGGCTACACCGAGCCCAAGCCGATGGTGTTCTCCGGCCTGTACCCGATCGACGGCAGCGACTACCCGGAGCTGCGCGAGGCGCTCGACAAGCTCAAGCTGTCCGACGCCGCACTCGTGTACGAGCCCGAGACGTCCGTCGCCCTGGGCTTCGGGTTCCGCTGCGGCTTCCTCGGCCTGCTGCACCTCGAGATCATCACCGAGCGCCTCTCTCGCGAGTTCGGCCTCGACCTCATCACGACGGCACCGAGCGTGATCTACGAGGTCACGACCGAGGACAAGAAGACCGTCACGGTCACCAACCCGAGCGAGTTCCCCGGCGGGAAGATCGACAAGGTGGAGGAGCCCATCGTCAAGGCGGCCATCCTCGCGCCGAAGGACTACGTCGGCGTCATCATGGAGCTCTGCCAGAGCCGCCGCGGCTCCCTGCTCGGCATGGAGTACCTGGGCGAGGACCGCGTCGAGATCCGGTACACGATGCCGCTCGGCGAGATCGTCTTCGACTTCTTCGACCAGCTCAAGTCCAAGACGGCCGGCTACGCCTCCCTCGACTACGAGCCCTTCGGCGAGCAGGAGTCCGACCTCGTGAAGGTCGACATCCTGCTCCAGGGCGAGACGGTGGATGCGTTCAGCGCCATCGTGCACCGCGACAAGGCCTACGCCTACGGCACGATGATGGCCTCCCGGCTGCGGGAGCTGATCCCGCGGCAGCAGTTCGAGGTCCCCATCCAGGCCGCGATCGGCGCGCGGATCATCGCCCGCGAGAACATCCGCGCGATGCGCAAGGACGTCCTCGCCAAGTGCTACGGCGGCGACATCACCCGCAAGCGCAAGCTCCTCGAGAAGCAGAAGGAGGGCAAGAAGCGCATGAAGATGGTCGGCCGCGTCGAGGTCCCCCAGGAGGCGTTCATCGCCGCGCTCTCCGGCGACACGGAGAAGAAGGACAAGAAGTAGTCACTCGCCGCGGCGGTACTCGTTGACCAGCACGCCCGACGCGAGCGCCCGGGTCGATGCGAGCGTCAGCTGCGCATACGGGAACCCGTCCGGGAACAGCTTCTTCCCTTCGCCGAGAATCAGCGGGTACACGCAGAGGCGGTACTCGTCGATGAGGTCGTGCGCCGCGAGCGTCCGGACCAGCTCGGTGCTGCCCCAGACGCGGATCTCGCCGTCGATCTCGGACCGCAGCCGCGCCACCTCGTCACCGACGTCCGGCCCCAGGAGGAACGAGTTCTGCCAGGACAGCTCCGTGCGGGTGCGCGAGACGACGTACTTCGGCACGCGGTTGTAGCGGCGGGTCAGCTCGCCCTCGAGCCCCGGCGCATTCTCATCCCACACACCCCAGGACCGGGCCCAGATGTCGTACGTCTTCCGGCCCAGGAGCAGCGCCTCCGTCCGGGACTCCCACTCCAGCACCAGCGAGCCGCCGGTTCCGTCGTCGTGGGACGCGTCCCAGTCCATCGCCCAGCCGCCGTACGAGAAGCCGCCGGAGGGGTCCTCCTCAGGGCCGCCGCCGCCCTGCACCACGCCGTCGAGTGTGATGAACGCCTGCAGCACGATCCTGCCCATGCGGGGCTCCCTCCATTGCGAGTCCTGCCCACTACAGCACGAACACTCTCCACAACTCCAGACCCCCGTTTCGCGAACCCGCGGAACATGGCGGAAGATGGTTGCATGCGGCGCTCCAGCTTCACCGACCAACCCGTCACGTACGGGGCGGTCGGCGCCACCCAGGCGGCGGATCTGCTCTACTACCCGCCGAAGGGCTACAAGCCGCTCGAGCGCAGCATCCGGCTCGGCAGCGGGGACGAGCGGTTCGACGCCGCGGCGACCGCGCTGATGGCGTGGGGCGTGCAGAAGGGCAGCGGCATCCTCGTCACCGAGGTGAACGAGGGCACCGGCGTGCAGTACGAGGGTGTCGAGTTCGGGCCAGACGGCACGCCGATGCGGATGCGTGCCAACCGGCCCGAGGAGGACGTGTTCGCCGACGACGGCACCCCGTTCGTCCGAAACGGGATGACCGCGGTGCTCAAGATCCCGTTCGGCCCGTTGAAGGTCTCCGCTCCCATCCGTGTCGTCTACGTCATCGACGAGCCCCACCGCCGCGGCTTCGCCTACGGGACGCTCCGCGGACATCCGGAGAGCGGTGAAGAGCTCTTCATGGTCGAGCAGCACGACGACGGGACGGTGTGGTTCGTCCTGCGCGCGCTCTCGCGCCCGTCGAACGCGTTCTACCGGCTCGGTTACCCGGTGCTGTCGTACATGCAGCGCCGGTTCACCGCGAAATACCTGCGGTCGCTCCACCCCGCGAGCTCCGCCTGATGCCCAGCACGCTTCCCCTGGGCGACCCGGCCCCGGCCGACGGCCTGCTGCCCGCGAGCGCGGCCGACGGCGCCGAGAGCCGCGACTTCGGCGTGTACCTGCACGTCCCGTTCTGCCGCGTGCGCTGCGGCTACTGCGACTTCAACACCTACACGGCGACCGAGCTGCGTGGAGTGTCCCAGTCGGACTACGCCGGCCACGCGGTCCGCGAAGTCGAGCTGGCGAAGCATGTGCTGCACGAGAGCGGCCTCCCGGAGCGCCCGGTCTCGACGGTCTTCTTCGGCGGCGGCACCCCCACCCTCCTGCCGCCGGGCGACCTCGCGGCCATGCTCGGCGCGGTCCGCGACGCCTGGAGGCTCGCCGACGGCGCAGAGGTGACGACCGAGGCGAACCCCGACTCCGTGGATGCGGACGACCTCCGCCGCCTCGCCGACGCCGGCTTCACGCGGGTGTCCTTCGGGATGCAGTCCGCCGTCCCGCACGTCCTCGAGACACTGGAACGCACCCACGACCCGGCGCGCATCCCGCTCGTCGTCGGGTGGGCGCGCGAGGCCGGCCTGCAGGTCAGCCTCGACCTCATCTACGGCACGCCGGGGGAGTCCCTGGACGACTGGTCGCAGAGCCTCGACACCGCGCTGGCGTGCGCGCCCGACCACCTGTCGGCGTACGCGCTGATCGTCGAGCAGGGCACGAAGCTCGCCCGGCAGATCCGCTCCGGCCAGGTGCCGGAGCCGGACGACGACCTCGAAGCCGACATGTACGAGCTCGCCGACCAGCGCCTCGCCGACGCCGGCTACGACTGGTACGAGGTCAGCAACTGGGCGACGGACACGGCCCACCGCTCCCGGCACAACCTCGCCTACTGGCTCGGCCACGACTGGTGGGGCGTCGGCCCGGGCGCGCACAGCCACGTCGGCGGGGTCCGCTGGTGGAACGTGAAGCATCCCGCCGCCTACGCCCAGCGCGTGCTGGCGGGGGAGTCTCCCGCGGCCGGACGCGAGACGCTCGACGCCGGGACCCGGCGTGTCGAGCGCGTCCTGCTGCTCAGCCGCATCCGCGAGGGTGTCTCCACCGCCGAGCTCGGCGACGCCGGCCGGCACGAGGTGCCCGCGCTGATCGCGGACGGCCTGGTAGACGGGAGAGCCGCCCTCCGCGGGACGATCGTGCTGACCCTGCGGGGGCGGCTCCTGGCCGACGCGGTGGTGCGCCGGCTGCTCGCGGACGAGGCCGCTTAGCTGACGAACTTGATCGCGACCGGGTACGTGTAGTACTCGCCCTGGTTCGCCTTGATGGCAGCGATGATGCTGAACACGATGTCCAGGATCCACGCGGCGATGATGATGAAGATGCCGATGACGACGATCGACAGGATGCCGCCGACGACGTAGGCGATGAAGATCGTGATCTGGAAGTTCAGCGCGGTCGCTGCGTGCGCCCGCACGAACGGACCGCGGTCCTTCAGCACGAGGTAGCCGATGAGGGCCGGAATCCAGCTGAACAGGATGCCGCCGATCTGGATGAGGGTCGCCCAGAGCTTCTCATCGGCCGGGCTGAGCTGCTGCGCGGCTCCGCCGTAGGGCTGCTGCGGCGGGGGCGGCGGGGGTGTCGCGGACATGATGCTGTTCTCCCTTGTTGGCCAGGGTGGACATGGTCGTCCACAGCCTAGGGCGTGGAGCCCGAGGCTGAAAAGAGTCTGAACGCGCCGGTTACTTGATGAAGCGGAAGTTCAGAGGGTAGCGGTAGGTGCCTCCGCTGTTCACCCGCACGAAGCCGAGGATCGAGAACACCAGGTTCACGATGTACAGCGCCCACGGGATGAGCAGGCCGAAGAGCAGGAAGCCGATACCGGTGAAGGCCAGGATGACGCCGATGATCTGGGACACGATCCACGCACTGATCCACGTGATCTGCCAGTTCAGGGCCTCCTTGGCCTCCTGATCGACGAGTCGCCCGCGGTCCTTGAACACGAGCCAGATGATGAGGGAGGGGAGGAACCAGAAGATGCCTCCGAGGTGCGCGAAGGCGGCCCACTGCTTGTCCTGCGCTGCGTCGAGCGGGGCGGCGGGGGCGGAGGCGTACGGCTGCTGCGGGGGGACACCGCCGGCGGGGTCGGCGGGCTGATTCGGGTCTGACATCGGCGTAGCCCTTTCGTGGTCGGTTGCGACGTGCGTCGAACCGCTGCCCATACGGTACTGCGGCCGTGTCACAGCCGACAATCATCCTGCGCGTGTTTCCTCGCGGTAGGATTGGCACTCAAGAACTACGAGTGCTAATCGGTCGACGGGAGGCGGGAATGGTCTCGGAACGCAGTCTCGAGGTTCTGCGCGTCATCGTGCAGGACTACGTGGCGTCGCGGGAGCCGGTCGGGTCCAAGAGCATCGTGGAGCGGCACTCCTTCGGCGTGTCCGCCGCGACCATCCGCAACGACATGGCCCTGCTCGAGGAGGAGGAGCTGATCGCTGCTCCTCATACGTCGTCGGGACGCGTCCCCACGGACAAGGGCTACCGCCTGTTCGTCGACCACCTCGCAGAAGTCCGGCCGCTATCGACCGCGCAGCGCACGGCCATCGAGACGTTCCTCGGCGCGTCCGCCGACTTCGACGACGTGCTCTCGCGCACCGTCCGCCTGCTGTCGCAGCTGACGAACCAGGTCGCGCTGGTGCAGTACCCGTCGGTGACGCGGTCGCGCATCCGGCACATCGAGCTGGTGGCCCTCGCCCCGCGACGACTGCTCAGCGTGCTCATCACCGACTCCGGCGCGGTCGAGCAGCGGGTCATCGAGCTGTCCGCCGAGCTGACCGACGAGGATGTGGCCGAGATCCGCGGCGCGATCAACGGCGCCGTCGCCGGCCTGACCCTCGGCGAGGCCACCGCGCGCCTGCGCGACCTGCCCGCCGCGCTCACCGACCGCACGCGCGCGCTGGTCGAGCCGGTCGCGAGCGCCCTGCTCGACCAGATCGCCGCCAACCGGCAGGAGAAGCTGGTCATGGCCGGTGCGGCGAACCTGGTCCGCACCGAGCTCGACTTCCCTGGCAGCATCACCCCGGTGCTGGAGGCGATCGAGGAGCAGGTGGTGCTGCTGCGGCTCTTCGACGAGATGGCGACCGACCAGCACGGTGTGGCCGTCAGCATCGGCCGCGAGAACGCCGGCTTCGGACTCGCGGAAGCATCCATCCTCTCCAGCGGTTACAGTGCGGCAGGAGCGGATGTGGCCCGCGTGGGCCTGCTCGGACCGCTCCGCATGGACTACTCGGGCAACATGGCGGCCGTCCGCGCCGTCGCCCGCTACCTCTCCCGGCTGCTCGGCGACCAGTAGGCCGCCGGCAGCCCGAATCACAGCGAACGACAAGACGAAGGAACAGCCCCACGTGGCCGACCACTACGAAGTCCTCGGCGTCGAGCGAGACGCCAGCCCCGACGAGATCAAGAAGGCGTACCGCAGGCTCGCGCGCGAGCTGCACCCGGATGTGAACCCCAGCGCCGAGGCGCAGGAGCGGTTCAAGCTGGTGACGCACGCGTACGACGTGCTGAGCGACCCGCAGCAGCGACAGCAGTACGACCTGGGCGGTTCGGGCGGCTTCGGCGGGGCGGGCAGCGCCGACTTCGCCGGCTTCAGCGACATCTTCGAGACGTTCTTCGGCGGGGGAGGCGGCGGCGGCCGTGGCCCGCGTTCCCGCCGCGAGCGGGGCCAGGATGCGCTCCTGCGCGTCGAGGTCGACCTCGACGAGGTGATCTTCGGAACGCACCGCGACCTGGAGGTCGACACGGCGGTCGTCTGCGAGACCTGCAACGGCTCGTGCTGCCAGCCCGGCACGCAGCCGGTCACCTGCGACATCTGCCACGGAACGGGCAGCATCCAGCGGTCCGTCCGCTCGCTGCTCGGCAACGTCATGACGTCGAGCCCGTGCGGCACCTGCCGCGGCTACGGCACCGTCATCGCGACGCCGTGCGTCACCTGCCAGGGCCAGGGCCGCGTCCGCGCGCGCCGGAGCGTCCCGGTGGACATCCCCGCGGGCGTCGACACCGGCCTGCGCCTGCAGATGCCGGGCAGCGGCGAGGCCGGCCCCGCCGGCGGCCCCAACGGCGACCTCTACCTCGAGATCAAGGTCAAGCACCACGAGGTGTTCAGCCGCGACGGCGACGACCTGCTCTGCACGCTGGAGCTGTCGATGACGGATGCCATCCTCGGGACGACGGCGACCGTGAAGGCGCTCGACGGCGACATCCGCCTCGAACTGCGGGCCGGCACCCAGTCCGCCGACATCGTCACGGTGAAGGATCGTGGCATCACCCACCTGCGCGGCAGCGGCCGCGGAGACCTGCGGGTCGGCATCCAGGTGGTCACGCCCACCAAGCTCGACCACAAGGAGAAGGAGCTGATCAAGAAGTTCGCGTCCACGTACAAGGGTTCGCAGCCCACGCTGGCGCACTTCCAGCAGGGGCTGTTCGCCAAGCTCCGCGACCGGTTCCTCAACCTGTAGCCGTGGCGTCGCTCTACCTGCGCGAAGACCTCGCCGACGTCGAGGTCGGAGGCCGGCTGTCGCTGACGGGCGCGGAGGCGAAGCACGCGGCGACCGTGAACCGCACGCGGCCGGGGGAGTCGGTGCTGATCGGCAACGGCCGCGGTCTCGTCGCCTCCGGCGAGGTGCTGGTGGCGACGAACACCGAGCTGACCATCGATGTGGAGTCGGTGTCGCGCGTGCCGCGGCCGACGCCGGCGATCACGCTGGTCCAGGCGCTCGCGAAGGGCGACCGGGACGAGCTGGCCATCCAGGCGGCGACCGAGCTGGGGGTCGATGCGGTGGTGCCGTGGTCCGCGTCCCGTTCGGTGTCTCGCTGGGAGGGCGCGAAGGTGGCGAAGGGCCGTGAGCGCTGGGGGACGATCGTGCGGGAGGCGGCGAAGCAGTCCATCCGCGCGTGGACGCCCGAGGTGGGGGAGCTGGCGACCACGAAGCAGGTCGCGGCGCTGGCCGCGGGGGCGCGGGTACTGGTGCTGGAGCCCGATGCGACGGAGCCGCTGACGGGCCTCGCGCCCGACGGCCGCGACCTCGTGCTGGTCGTCGGCCCCGAAGGCGGCATCGCACCGCAGGAGCTGTCCGCTTTCCGCGAGGCCGGCGCCGAGCTCGTGCGCCTCGGCGACACCGTGCTGCGTACGTCCACCGCCGGTCCGGCCGCGCTCGCGGTGATGAACGCCGCCCTCGGCCGCTGGTGACGGGCATCCACGGTCACGCCCTCAGCGGACACCCCGGCCCGATGTCGGCCCGCGCGAATAGGATGGAACCATGGCAGACACGGAGCGTTCGATCTTCTCGCGGATCATCGCGGGCGAGATCCCGGCCGACGTGGTGTACGACTCGG
>JAEWJG010000232.1 GCA_023386675.1 Actinomycetes bacterium | reverse complement strand
GTGTCTGAGCGTGCACTTTTCCTGTACTCGGCGACGGGGCGTCAGGCGAGCGCGTCGGCCACCGGGGTCGACTCGAGGCCGTGCGCGGAGGCGACGCCCTCGTTCGTGACGCGGCCGGCGTGCACGTTGAGTCCGAGGGCGAGGGACGCGTCGGCGCGCAGCGCCTCCTGCCAGCCCCGGTTCGCGATCGCGCGCGCGTACGGCAGCGTCGCGTTCGTCAGCGCGTACGTGGAGGTGTGGGGCACCGCGCCGGGCATGTTCGCGACACAGTAGAACACCGACTGGTGCACCGTGAAGGTCGGGTCCGCGTGGGTGGTCGGGTGCGAGTCCTCGAAGCAGCCGCCCTGGTCGACCGCGATGTCGACGAGCACGCTGCCGGCCTTCATCCGTGACACCATCTCATTGGTGACGAGCTTCGGCGCCTTCGCGCCCGGCACCAGCACCGAGCCGATGACGAGGTCGGAGGCGACGACCGCCTTGTCGATCTCGAAGCTGTTCGACGCGATGGTCTTGATGCGGCCCGCATACAGCGCGTCGAGCTCGCGGAGGCGCTGGATGTTCGTGTCGAGCACCGTCACCTCCGCGCCGAGGCCGACCGCGACCGAGATCGCATTCGTGCCGGCGACGCCGCCGCCGAGCACCGTGACGACCGCCGGGTGCGTGCCCGGGACGCCGGGGACGAGCAGGCCGGGGCCGCCGTTCGGCTTGAGCATGGTGTTCGCGCCGACGATCGGAGCCAGGCGACCGGCGACCTCGCTCATCGGGGCGAGCAGCGGCAGGGCACGGGTCGGCAGCTGCACCGTCTCGTACGCGATCGCGGTCACCTCGCTGTCGATCAGCGCGCGCGTCAGCGCCTCGTCGGCGGCCAGGTGCAGGTAGGTGAAGAGCACGAGTCCCGGACGGAAGTACCCGTACTCGCTCTCGATCGGCTCCTTCACCTTCAGGATGAGGTCGCCGGCTGCCCAGGTGGCCGCTGCGTCGGGCAGGATGGTCGCCCCGGCGCCCTCGTACAGCTCGTCGGGGATGGAGGAGCCGACGCCCGCACCCGCCTCGACGAACACCTCGTGGCCCGCACCGACCAGGTCGTGCACGCCTGCCGGCGTGATCGCCACCCGGAACTCGTTGTTCTTGATCTCGCGGGGGATCGCGACCTTCATGCTGCTCCTTCGACATCCGACATGGGGTTCGCTCTCACCATAGCGAGGTTCACGGAGGATTTCGACGTATTTTTTGGGCGAAGCATGCTGATTTCGCGCTGAGGGCGTCGCCGTGCAGACGTTTTCCGCAGCAACTCTCGTTTCCGCGCCCGATCGTCCACGGTCGACCGTCCTGTCTGCGGTTTCCCGGGCGTTTCGACCGATCCGACACGGATTTCGTAAAGATTGTGTTTCCGAATCGACGATCAGCACACTTTCTGATGCGGATCGCCACGGTGTGTGTCAGGATCGGTCCACCGCGACGGCACGAGGGTGTGCCGCCCATGCGCCGTCGCCCGTGGTCCGTGTTCGATCCCCCAAGGAGCACCACAGTGAAACCGAGCAACCTCCCGCAAGACCCGATGATCCGCCAGCTCGTCCAGTCGGCGCGCGCCTCCCAGCTCACGCGTCGCGGAGTCCTCGCCGGTGCGGGAGCCGGCGCCGTCGCCATGGCGCTGGCCGCCTGCTCCACCGGGGGAGCATCCTCCCAGCCCACACCTGCGAAGGACCAGTCGTCGAGCGACAAGACGCTCACGTGGGCGAACTGGCAGGCGTACCTCGATCAGGACTCCGCCGGCAAGTACCCGACGCTCGAGGCGTTCCAGAAGCAGAGCGGCATCCAGGTCAAGTACGACGTCGCCGTCGACGACAACAACACCTACTACGCCAAGGTGAAGGACCAGCTGAAGCTCGGCAAGGACATCGGCGCCGACACCGTGTGCCTCACCGACTGGATGATCGCCCGCTGGATCCGCCTCGGCTACGTCCAGCCCTTCGACGACTCGGCCATCCCGAACAGGAAGAACCTGGTCTCGAACCTCAAGGACGTCGACTTCGACCCGGGCCGTAAGAAGTCCCTCCCGTGGCAGAGCGGCTTCGCCGGCATCTGCTGGAACAAGGAGAAGCTTCCGAAGGGCCTGAAGTCGGTCGACGACCTGTGGAGCAGCGAGCTCAAGGGCAAGGTCGGCGTGCTCAGCGAGATGCGCGACACGATGGGCCTGCTGATGCTGCAGCAGGGCGTCGACGTCTCGAAGACGTTCAGCGACTCCGACTTCAACAAGGCGGTCGACACGCTGACCAAGCACGTGAGCGATGGCCAGATCCGCAACATCAAGGGCAACTCGTACCTGAACGACCTCAAGTCGGGCGACACGCTCGCCGCGATCTGCTGGTCGGGCGACATCACGCAGCTCAACGCGGAAGCCGGCGACAACTGGGAGTTCATCATCCCGGAGGCGGGCGGTCTGCTCTGGAGCGACAACTTCGTCATCCCCGTGGGTTCGCCCCGCAAGGCGAACGCCGAGAAGCTGATCGACTACTACTACGAGCCCGAGGTCGCAGCGGAGGTCGCCGCCTGGGTCAACTACATCACGCCGGTGCAGGGAGCCAAGGAGGCGGCCGTCAAGATCGACCCGAAGCTGGCCGACAACCAGCTGATCTTCCCGGACTCGGAGACCCTGTCGAAGGTCAAGGTCTTCCGCACGCTGAGCCCGGCGGAGGAGCAGAAGTACCAGGCGGCGTTCCAGAAAGTGATCCTGGGGGCCTGATGGCGAAGGGAGTATTCGCCGAGTCCGGCGCCGATCTGCGCCTGGAGGGGATCAAGAAGCGTTTCCCCGGGTTCACCGCGATCGAGCAGCTGGACCTCACCATCCCGGCCGGGTCGTTCTTCGCCCTGCTCGGGCCGAGCGGCTGCGGGAAGACCACGACACTGCGTCTCGTCGCCGGGCTCGAGGAGCCGACCGAGGGCCGCATCCTGATCGGCGGTCAGGATGTGACGCGCACCAAGCCGTTCCAGCGTCCCGTCAACACGGTGTTCCAGAGCTACGCGCTGTTCCCGCACATGACGATCCTCGAGAACGTCGCGTTCGGCCTGCGCCGCCGTAGGATCGGCGACCCGATCGCGAAGGCGCACGAGGCGCTGCGGCTCGTGGAGCTCGACCACCTGGCGGCGCGCCGGCCGGCGCAGCTGTCCGGCGGTCAGCAGCAGCGCGTCGCGCTCGCCCGCGCGGTCGTCAACCGTCCGGCCCTGCTCCTCCTGGACGAGCCGCTCGGCGCGCTCGACCTCAAGCTGCGCCGGCAGATGCAGCTGGAGCTGAAGAGCATCCAGACCGAGGTCGGCCTCACCTTCGTGCATGTCACGCACGACCAGGAGGAGGCCATGACGATGGCCGATACCGTCGCCGTGATGAACAGGGGCCGCATCGAGCAGATGGGGTCGCCCGAGATCCTGTACGAGCTGCCGTCGACGGTGTTCGTGGCCAACTTCCTCGGCCAGTCGAACCTGTTCGCCGGCCCGGTTCGGGATGCGGGCGGCGACACGCTCGGCATCGACGTCGGGGGAGAGCGCCTCCAGGTGCCCCGCTCTCGCGCGCAGCGCACCAGCGGTTTCGTCACCGTCGGCGTGCGGCCGGAGAAGCTCACCCTGCACACCGATCCCGCCGGCATCCCGTCCGGGGCGAACCGGCTGGGGCCCGGCCGCGTCACCGACGTGTCGTTCAGCGGCGTGAGCACGCAGTACCTCGTGGACGTGCCAGGCATCGGCACCGTCGTCGTATTCGCCCAGAACACGACGAGCGGGCCGGTCGCCGCCCTCGGCGCCGAGGTCTGGGTGGCGTGGGACCCGGCGCACACGTTCGTCCTCGCCGACGAGCCGCCCGCCGACGGCCGCTTCGTCGACGACGCCGACACGCAGGCGCTGGCGGCGCAGGCACGGGAGCGGATGCTGACGGAGCTGGAGGAGGCCTGATGGCCCTCGCCGCGTTCACGGGCGCGCCGGCGACGACGGATCAGGAGCCGGCGGTCCGCCGCAAGAGCGGCATCGCGCTCGTCCTGCTCCTCCCCGGCGTGCTGTACCTCGTCCTCTTCTTCCTGACGCCGCTCGTGTCGCTGATCATCACGTCGTTCCAGGCGCCGGTGGTCGACGGGGACATCGGGCAGTATCAGACCGCGTTCCAGTGGCAGAACTACACCGACGCCCTCTCGGGATACTGGCCGCAGATCCTGCGCTCATTCGGGTATGCGCTCATCGCCACCGCCGCCGCGCTGGTGATCAGCTATCCGCTGGCGTACTTCATCGGCGTGAAGATGCGCGGCCGCCCCCTCGCGCAGAATCTGCTGATGACGCTGGTGATCGCGCCGTTCTTCATCAGCTTCCTGCTGCGGACGCTGGCATGGAAGGCCATCCTCAGCGACGACGGCTGGGTGGCCAGCTCGCTCAAGGCGATCTCCGTGCTGCCGCCGGATGCGCACATCACCGGCACGCCGTTCTCGGTCATCTTCGGCCTGACGTACAACTTCATCCCGTTCATGTGCCTCCCGCTGTACTCCACGCTGGAGCGCCTGGACACGCGCCTGCTGGAGGCGGGACAGGACCTCTACGCGAGCCCGTGGACCACCTTCCGCAAGGTGACCATCCCGCTGTCGATGCCCGGAATCGTCTCAGGGACGCTGCTGACGTTCATCCCCGCGGCCGGCGACTACATCAACGCGTCGCAGGACTTCCTCGGCGCGGCGGACACCTCGATGATGGGCAACGTCATCGAGAGCAACTTCCTGGTGCTGCAGAACTATCCGGCCGCGGCGTCGATGTCGGTCATCCTGATGGCCGTCATCCTCGTCATCGTCGGGTTCTACGTGCGGCGCAGCGGAACGGAGGAGCTGCTGTGACGGAGATGACCACGATCACCGACACCACGACGCCGCCGAGCGCAGCGCGGGGTCGGCGGCGGTTCAAGGGTTTCGGGCTCGGCGTCTACGCGTTCCTGGCCCTCGCGTTCCTGCTCATCCCGATCGTCTACACGTTCGTGTTCTCGTTCAACGATGCGATCAAGAACAACATCGCCTGGCGCGGGTTCACGCTCCACAACTGGACGAACGTCTGCGACGCGGCCGGGATCTGCGACGCGTTCATGGCGAGCATCATCATCGGCGTGATCTCCACGGTGATCGCGACAGCCCTCGGCACCATGATCGCGATCGCGCTGATGCGCTACCGGTTCCGGCTGCGGTCGCAGACCAGCCTGCTGCTGTTCCTGCCGATGGCGAGCCCGGAGGTCGTGCTCGGTGCGGGCCTCGCCGCCCAGTTCCTGAGCCTCGGCGTGAACAAGGGCTTCCTGACGATCATCATCGCCCACGTGATGTTCTGCATCAGCTTCGTCGTGGTGACGGTGAAGGCGCGCGTCGCGTCGCTCGATCCGGCGCTGGAGGAGGCGGGACGCGACCTGTACGGATCGCCGAACGCAGTGTTCTGGCGCATCACGTTCCCGCTGCTGCTGCCCGGCATCCTGTCCGCGGCGCTGCTGTCGTTCTCGCTCAGCTTCGACGACTTCATCATCACGAACTTCAACGCCGGAGCGGTGACGACGTTCCCGATGTACATCTACATCGCGGCCAGCCGCGGCATCCCCGCCCAGGCGAACGTGATCGCGAGCGCGGTCTTCATCCTGACCCTGCTCGTGGTCCTCATCTCGCAGCTGACCGCGGCCGCCCGCGCCAAGCGCCTCGCCCGCCAGTAGCCGCCGAGCACAGGAAAAACGCTCCGATCCACGCGGATTCGGAGCGTTTTGCCTGTGCTCGCGGGCCTCAGTAGGAGGCGCGGATGGTGCCGACGGGATCGCCGCGGCCGAGGACGGCGAGGTCGAGGAGCGGCGCGACGCGGTCGACGTCGTCGTGCGTCAGCGCGCCGG
>JAEWJG010000152.1 GCA_023386675.1 Actinomycetes bacterium | reverse complement strand
GAGGTGGGCTCGTCGCCGACGACCAGGATGAGCGGGATGTGCGCCTGAACGGCCTCGGCGAGAGCCGTCAGCGTGTTGGTGAAGCCGGCGCCGTAGGTCGCGGTGGCGGCGGCGAGGCGGCCGGAGGCGCGGAAGTAGGCGTCCGCGGCGACGACCGCGCCGGCCTCGTGGCGCATGGCGCAGTACTCGCCGCCGCGCTGGCGTTCCAGCGCATCCAGGAAGTGGGCGTTGCCGTTCCCCATCACCCCGAATACGTGGTCGACGTGGCGGGCGAGGGTGGCGGCGACGTGAGCGGAGACGGAGGGCATGGCGGAGCCTTTCGAGACGACGGAGGGACGACTTCCGTATGTGTCTCGCCACCGCGGCTCCGCGGGTGCTTCGTGCCCATTTTTCGAGCACCGGCGGTCGACGCCGCCGGACGCGACCATCTTATCCGCGGGGCGGGGACTCGGCTGCCGGCCCCGATGACTCGCCGGCAGCCGAGCGTCGCTTCAGGCCGTGACGGGGATCCACACCCGCATCAG
The DNA here is from genome assembly GCA_023386675.1 of Actinomycetes bacterium. GTDB lineage: Bacteria > Actinomycetota > Actinomycetes > Actinomycetales > Microbacteriaceae > Leifsonia. The sequence goes on along the minus strand of JAEWJG010000152.1, from coordinate 10,341 downwards.
GCCCGGTCCCCGGTTCGCCCAGGAGGCGTAGGGGACGAGTTCCGCCGTCACCGACCGGCGCTGGATGAAGCCCGCGGCATCGGCGTCGTCCGCCCGGTGATATGGCCAGCCCGGTTCCTCCCCGGGCTCGTCGAGCACCAGGTCGACCACGGCGCCCCGGTCGGTGGGTCGCGGCGCGTGCGCCGCATCCAGGCGCACCGACTCGAACCGGGCGTCCGCGGGGAGGTCCATCGACTCCAGGCATAGCACCAACGGCCCGCGCTCGACCGCGACTGTTCCGCGCACCGCGTCGATGTGTGGCGACGCCACGGTGAACCGCGGGTCGGTGTCGAGCTCCAGCACGACCTCGTCGCCGACGGCGAAGGGCCGGCGGATCCGCACGGTGTCCCCGTCGGCGGGCACCCGCTCGCCCGCGACCGAGAGCTGCGCTCGTCCACGGGACCAGGCCGGGATGCGCAGCGAAAGCGTGAACTCCGCATCCCGATCGACGGTGACGACGACGCGCCCGTCGTAGGGGTATCCGGTCCGCACCTTCAGTGCCACCGAGCGGCCGTCGGGCAGCGCCGTGTCGACGTCGAGGTCGCCGTACTGGTGGAGCTGCACCCCGTCGTCGTCCGCCGTCGCGAAATACGAAGCCACGCTCGCGAGGGTGCGGGCCACGTTCGTCGGGCAGCACGAGACCTCGAACCACGCGGCGCGGAGGCTCGCCTCGGCGCGCTCGCTCAGCCGGTCGTCGTCCGTCTCGGAGGCGAGGTCGCGCTGGTGCAGCGTGTTGGCGTAGAAGAACGCGCGGCCGTCCTCGCGCGGCGATACGAGCACCGCGTTGAGCAGCGTCCGCTCGATCAGGTCGGCGTGGCGGGCGTCCCGGGTCTGCAGCAGCAGCCGCCAGCCGACCATGACGGAGCCGATCGCCGCACACGTCTCGGCGTAGGCACGATCCGGAGGGAGTTCGTCGTCCGCACCGAACTCCTCGTTTTGGTGGTGCGCCCCGATTCCGCCGGTGAGGTACGTGCGATGGGCGACGGTGGCGCGCCACTGGTCCTCTACGGCGGCCAGCAGACCGTCGTCGCCCGTCTCGACGGCGACATCCGCCGCGCCCGATGCGAAGTAGGCGGCGCGCACCGCGTGCCCGCGAAGCACCGTCGCCTCGCGAACGGGTACATCGTCGAGGAAGTAGTCGCTGCCCTGGAAGAGGGTGGTCGCCAGCGTCCGCCGGCCGCGTCGCTCCACGAAGACGCGCGCCTGCTCGATGTACCTCGGCTCCCCCAGGGCTCGACCGAGCTCGACGAGCGCCGGCTCGACCTCCGGATGGCCGCAGATCGCCTCGCGGGCGCCCTCGCCGAATTCGCGGACCACGTGGTCCGCAAGGCGGCGTGCCGTCTCGACGAGGAGGTCGCCGGGGTGACCGCTCCGGGCGCGGGCGACCGCGGCCTGGAGCAGGTGGCCGAAGCAGTACAGTTCGTGGCCCCATTCGAGGTCGCTATAGCGCGGGCGCTGTCCCGGACGGCCGAACGCGGTGTGGAGGTACCCATCGGGCTCCTGCGCGGCGGCGACGCGCGCGACCAACGCGCGGAACCGGTCCTCCAGCGCGCGGTCCGGACGACGGCCCAGCTCCCACGCCATCGCCTCCAGCAGCTTGTACACCTCGGAGTCGACGAACTCGATGCCGTCCCGGTGCTCCGCGATGGTGCCCTGCGCGGCACGATCGAAGTTCCCGATCCAGCCGATGCGCTCCATCCACTGCTCGCAGTGTTCGAGCACCGCCGTGGCGTTCAGGTCCTGGAGGCGTCCCCAGAAGCCGCCGACGATGCGCAGCTCGTCCGCGCCCAGCGGGCGCAGCAGCGAGCGCGAGGGGGCGACCGGTCCCCCGGCGTGGACGGCGCGGACGGTGTCGGTCATTTCTCTCCCGAGGGTCGAAGGTCGGCGGTGAGGAGCAGGTAGACGGCGGCCGTCCAGGTGTACGCGCGATCGCGCAGGCCGTCGCCGGTCAGGGCGTCGAAGTTCTCGGCGAACCCGGAGCGCTCGCAGGCAGCGAGGAACGCGCGCGCCACCCGTTCGGCGAGCTCGCTGCGCCCGGAACGCCGGAGGCCGTCGAACACCAGGTACGTGGACGGGGCCCACACCGGTCCGCGCCAGTAGCCGTCCGGTTCGTACAGCGGCGAATCGAGCGGCTCCGTCGCCGGGCCCCAGGCGGTCAGGCGGTGCTCGACCGCCCGGGCAAGGTGGTCCGCGACGCCGTCCTGGAGCCGCTCGCCGAGCACGATCGGAAGGGAGCCGAGCAGGCTCGTCGTGGACGAGGCCGAGCCGTCAGCGACCGCTCGCGCGACGAAACGGTCGCCGGTCCACAGCTGGTCGAACAGGGCGCGCTCGAGCTCGGAGCGCGCGTCCTCCCACTCGGCGGCGGGCTCGCCGAGCTCCCGCGAGAGCCCGGCCAGCGTCTCCAACTGCAGGATGAGGAACGCCGCCAGGTCCGGCGACTCCACGACGCGTGCCCGATCGAACAGCGTGGCGTTGTCCCAGCCGCTGTCGTTGCCGTGCTGGTAGTACGGGAGCACGTGCCCGGGCGCACGGCGGGCTGCCAGCCAGAACCGGCTCCAGGCGGCAAGGCGCCGGTGGACCAGCCGCAGCGCGCCCTGGTCGAACGGGGTGGCGACGCGTTCTCGCAGCAGCGCGAACGCCCAGCCGTGGATCGGCGGCTTGACGAAGTTGTAGAGCACTTCCGAGTGCGTGATCGAGTCGGGCAGCGCGCCCCGGGCGTCCTGGTGATCGAACGGCAGCAGGAACTGGTCGAGCGCGGCGTCGGGGTCGAGCGGGGCCAGGGCCAGGGCGTTGAAGCAGTGGTCCCACGACCACACCTTGTCCATCCAGTGCTTCGACATCAGTACGGCCTCTCGCCCGACGAACCCGGCGGGCTGGACGGTCGCCGACCAGAGCACGTAGGCGGCTTTCACCGCGGTCGGGCTCGCCTCCGGTCCCGCGATCCCCGCGCAGTAGCGGGAGAACTCGGCGCGGCGCTGGCCGACCAGCTCGTCGAAGGGGGCGGACCGCTCCGACCGTGACGGACCCGCCTCGGTCTCCGAGACGCGCACCTCCCACGCCGACGGCGGGAAGACGACCGCGCGTTCCGAGGCGCCCAGGTCGCCGTCTCCGGAGACCGCTGCCGTTCCGCTCAGCACGGCGAAGCGATAGCGCCGGCCGGTCTCATAGCTCGTGAGGGTGACGGCGCCGTCGACGGGGTCGGTGAAGAGATAACCGCCGGTGAACGGCGTGAGCTCGTCGGACGCGGTGAATCGCATCCCGAGCCCCGTGCCGCGAAAGCGCACCGCCGTCGGGCTCTCGAAGACCGCCTCCACGGTGCCGCCGCCGCTGCTCCAGGTCACGTGGGATGCCGTGGCTGCGATGCGGACCGGCGCGTCCCCCGCCGACGCGGCGGCCAGGCGCAGTACGGCGTGGTGACCGGTGACGTGCGACACGAGGTGCACGTCGTCCGCTGTCTCGTGCGTCCCGATCACCGGAGACAGATCGAGCCATGAGCCGCGGACGGAGAACGGGAGCTCCCACAGGTCGAGAGCGATGTCGGTGGATGCCATGCCTCAGTCCTTGACCGCGCCGGCGGTGACCCCCGCGGCGACGTAGCGCTGGGCGACGACGAGCAGCACGGCGGCCGGGACGGACGCGACGACGGCCGTGGCCATGATCGCGTTCCACTCCTGGTTGTTGTTGCCGATGTACTTGTAGATGCCGAGCGTGATCGTCTGGAGCGACCCGCCGCTGTTCAGCGTCGAGGCGAACACGAAGTCCGACCACGCCCACAGGAACGCGAACAGCGACACTGTGACGATGGAGTTGCGGCTGACCGGTAGCACGATCGACCGGAACGTGCGCCAGGTGCTCGCGCCGTCGATCTTCGCCGCGTTCATCAACTCGTCCGGGATGCCCGCCATGAACGCGCTGAAGATGAGCACGCCGAACGGCACAGCGATCGTCGAGTCGGCGATGATCAGTCCCCAGAGCGTGTTCAGGATGCCCAGGTTCAGGTAAATGGCGTAGAACCCCATCGCCATGATGATGCCGGGGATCATCTGCGCGATCAGCAGCACGAAGTTGAGCGCACCGCGGCCGCGCGGTCGCAGCTTCGCGAGCGAGAACGCCGCGGGGGCGGAGATCGCGACCGTCAGCACTACCGTGCCGAGACCGACGATCAGGCTGGTCGCGAGGTACGGCAGCTGCTGGTCCAGCACCGCCTGGTAGCCCTCGAAGGTCGCGTGGAGCGGGAACAGGTCGGGAGGGCTCTTGCGCATCAGGCTGGTCGGCGTGAGCGAGACGTTGATCATCCAATAGACCGGGAAGAGCATGATCAGCGTCAGCACGACGCCCAGCACGGTCTTCCACCAGGGCCGGCGGCCGTTCATGCGAGGTCCTGCTTCCTCTGGGTGCGGATGTAGACGAAGCCGAAGACGAGCGCCAGGACGATGAGCAGGTTGCCCACGGCCGCCGCCGGGCTGAAGTCCGGAAGGGTGGACGCGAACCCGAGCTGGTACGACCAGGTCGCGAACGTCGTCGAGGCCGTGCCGGGGCCGCCGCGCGTCATGATCCAGATGATGTCGAACACCTTGAGCGTGTAGATCAGGCCGAGCAGCAGGGTGATGGCCGACACGGGCCGGAGCAGCGGGAAGGTGACCCGCCAGAAGCGCTGCCAGCCGTTCGCGCCGTCGATCGAGGCGGCCTCGTACAGCTCGGTCGGGATGTTCTGCAGGCCCGAGTAGAGGATGACCAGGTTGAACGGGATCCCGATCCAGATGTTGGCGATGATGACGCTGGTCAGGGCCCAGTCGGGCGAGGTGAGCCAGTTGATGCCCGGCAGCCCGAAGGCCTCGAGAGCGGCGTTGACGACGCCGGAGTCGCTGTTCAGCATCCACGACCAGGTGGACGCCGAGACGATGAGCGGGAGCAGCCACGGCACCAGGAAGAGGGCCCGGAGCGTGCCGGAGAGGCGGAAGTTCTGGTGGAAGAAGACCGCCAGTGCCAGCCCGATGGTGAACTGGAAGGCGATCGAGACCAGGGTGAAGACAGCCGTGTGCCAGAATGCGGGGCCGAAGGTCGGAGACTGCAGCACCTTGGCGTAGTTGTGGAAGCCGACGAAGGGCGCGTCGCCCATGACGAACGAACGGACCGTGTAGTCCCGGACGCTGAGCTCGACGTTGCGGTAGAGCGGGTAGGCGTAGAAGACGACCAGGTAGATCACGACGGGCGCCAGGAAAGCCCATGCGGCCCACTGGCCACGGCGGCGGGGCCGCCGGGGCGCGGACGAGACGGCTGCCCGAGCCGTCCCGTGCGCGCGCCCGGCGGTGCTGCGCGACGCTGTCTGAGTAGTTGTCATCGGGGTTCCTCAGGGCGTATCCGAGTGGGTTACTTGGTGGCTGCTGCCGCGGCCGACTGCGCGGCCTTCAGCGCATCCTCCGGCGACTGCGAGCCGCTCAGCGCGTTCTGCACGGCGGTCCACAGCTCCTTTGAGATCTTCGGGTACTTCGTGCCGAGGTTGTCGCTGGTGCGCCCCTTGGCGGCGGCGACCGCGTCCACCCACGGCTGCAGCTCGGGATTCGCGGCGACCTGCTCCTTCTGCGCCGCCGCGGTGGGGGCGATGTAGGAGAGAGTGGTGTCGGTCTTCACGAAGCTCTTGGTGCTGGTGAGGCACTCGGCGATCTTCTTCGAGGTGGCGTACCGCGCGGTGTCCTTCTGGACCGGGAGGGTCATGAACTCACCGCCTGTCGGTGCCGGCGCGGCGCTTCCGCCGACGCCCGGGATGGTGAGGATGCCGTAGTCGATCCCGGCCTTCTTGACGTTCCCGAGCTGCCAGGTGCCGTTCTCGCCGAAGGCGAAGTCACCGGTCGCGAATTCCTGCCACGAGGTGGTCTGCGTGTTGTTGATGACCGAGTTGGGCGCGTAGCCCTTCTTCAGCCAGTCGGTCCACAGCGTGAGCGCCTTCACGGCGTCGGCGGAGTCGAGCTTCTTGAGGTCGGCCCCCGAACCCCAGTACCAGGGCAGGAACTGGAAGCTTCCCTCCTCGGTGCCGATGGCGGAGAACGTGATGCCCTTCTTGCCCGCCGCCGTCACCTTGGCGAGTGCGTCGGTGAGCGAACTCCAGTCCTTCACCGTCGCGATGTCCACGCCGGCCGCCTTCAGCACGGCCTTGTTGTAGTAGAGCGCCAGGGTGTTGGCGCCGATCGGCACACCGTACGTCTTCCCGTCGAGCTGGCCCGCCGCGAGGATGTTCTTCTGGATGTCGGACGTGTCCAGCTTGTTCTCGGCGGTGCTGGTCAGGATGCCCGCCTCCGCGAGCGTCGACACCACCGGGTTGTCGACCAGCAGCAGGTCGGGCGAGTTGCCCTGCTGACCGGCGAGCAGAGCTTTGTTGGTCAGGTCGCTGGTGTCGTAGCCGGTGCGCTTGAGGGTGACGCCTGCTTCCGTGCCGCACTGCTCGACGAGCTTGGTCCAGTCGGCCGAGGCGTCGAACTGCGGGTACGGGTCCCAGAACGTGTACGTGCCTCCGGCGCTGCTGCCGGAGCCGGAGCCCGAGCCGGAGCAGGCGGCGACGCCGGCGACGACCGCGACGGCGACGACCGCCGCGCCGAGCAGGCGCGAGGTCTTCTTGGTGATCACAGTATTCCTCCTTGAATCGTGCATTCGGGTGGGACCGGTCGCTGGGCGCTGAGCAGGCTGCGTGGAACGGATCATCGGGTGCTCCCGCGGTCGGTGAGTTCCGGGGCGACGAATCTCGTCACCGCCGGGCCGGCGAGATCAGGCGAGGTGATCCGCCGGACGAGCTGCCGGACCGCGGAGCGGCCCAGCTCGTCGGGTGAGCTCTCGACCGCCGTGTAGGGCAGCGAGAACGCACGGCCGAAGTTCGTGGCGTAGAGGCTGACGACCGACAGGTCGTCGGGGACGCGGACCCCGCGTGCGGTGAGCACGGACGGCAGGGCCGCGATGGTGGCGTCGTTGTGGACGATGATCGCGGTGGCCGTCGGCCGCGCGTCGAGCATCGCGTTGATGCTGCGGCCGATCTCGGGCTGCCGGGACTCGCCGTAGTACGGGTGCATCTGCAGTCCGTAGCGGGCGGCACGCTCGAGCGCCGCGTCGCGGAACCTCCAGCCGTAGGCACCCCCGCGCTCGAAGACGTGGAGCGGAGGCGAGACGACGATGATCTCGCGGTGACCCTGGGCATGGAGGTGGTCGACCAGCATCCGGGCAGACTCCCCGAAGTCGAGGTCGAAGACGTCCAGGCCCTCGGTGTGCTTGGGGAGGCCGACGAGAGCGCCGGGCTGCGGCGCCTCGCGCAGGGCCGTCAGGCGCGGGTCCTCGTGCACCACATCGAGCAGGACGACGCCGTCCACCATCCCGGAGCTGGTCACCCGGCGCAGGGCCGAGACGCTGTCGAGCTCGGTGACGAGCAGGATGTCGTAGCCCAGCTCGCGGGCCGTGTCGGACACCGGGAGGATGTACTCGAACATCGCCGGAGCGAACTCATCGGCGTGGAACTGGGTGAAGAGACCGACGACCATCGTCTGGGAGGTGGCCAGCGCGCGCGCTCCGGCGTTCACGATGAAGCCGAGAGCCGTGATGGCCTCGTCGATGCGGCGCCGCGTGTCGGTGGAGATGGACCGCTTGCCCGACAGCGCGTACGAGACCGTGCTGGTGGAGACGCCGGCGGCGCGAGCCACGTCGGTGATGGTGACGGCCATCGTCCCTCCTCCACTCCGTTGGGAAGGCGGCTCGCGTCGAACCGCTTCGATGAAGGTAGCGCAGGTCACCTCGGAGCACAAGTCGAACCGCTTCGATTGGAGTGGAAAATTTGTCGGGCCACCTCTGAAAAGGGTCCGGAAGGCACCGGAACCGCCCAGGCCGGGGCATTCTCGGGGCCCGACCGAACCGCTTCGATGGCCCAGGGATGGCCGCTAGGCGGGTGCGCTCGTGCTGCCGCGGTCCACGAATCCCGGCTCGATCAGCCGCACTTGGGGTGCGTCGGAGCCGGCCGGATCCGCGATGCGCTCCACCAGGCGTGTGACCGCCCACTCCCCCAGCACCTCGGGGCGCGTATCCACCGCCGTGTACGGCAGCGAGAACGAGGTCCCGAACTCCGCCGAGAACATGCCCACCACCGAGAGGTCTCCTGGCACCGAGATGCCGCGGTCGTGCAGCAGAGACGGGAGCGCGGCGATGGTGGCGTCGTTGTGGACGACCAGGGCCGTCGCCGCGGGATAGCGGTCGAGCGCCGAGGTCAGCGCCTCCCCGAGCGCAGGCTGGCGGGAGTCCCCCTCGACGATGTGGAGCTGGACGCCGTGCCGGGCGGCGCGCTCGGCCGCCGCATCCCGGAACCGCCACGCGTAGGAACCACCCCGTTCCGACACGTGTCGCGGCGGGGTGACCAGCAGGATCTCGCGATGACCGAGCTCGGCCAGGTGATCCAGGGCGATCCGCGCCGCCTCGCCGAAGTCGAGGTCGACCGCGTCGAAACCCTCGGCGTCGCGGGCATAGCCGATCAGTGCGACCGGCTGACGTGTCTGCCGCAACGGCTCGAGCCGCGGATCGTCGTAGGTCACGTCGAGCAGCACGACGCCGTCCACCATCGCCGACGAGGTCGTGCGGCGGATGGCCGCCTCGACGTCCGGGTCGGTCACCATGAGGAGGTCGAAGCCGTGGGTGCGCGCTGTGGTGGATACCGGCAGGACGTACTGCAGCATCGCCGGGGCGAACTCGTCCTCCTGGAACTGCAGGAAGAGCCCGAGGACGTTCGTCTGCGAGAGGGCGAGCGCCCGCGCGCCCGCGTTCGGCGTGAAGTCGAGCTCGGCGATGGCCCGCTGGATGCGCTCCCGCGTCTCCTCCGAGATCGCTCGCTTACCCGACAGCGCGTACGAGACGGTGCTGGGCGTCACGCCCGCGACGCGCGCCACGTCACGGATCGTCGCCGCCATCGCCCCTCCGTTCGCCGTGACCATTCTCACACGCGAGCGGGGCCGTGCCCCCGCACGACCCCGCCGTCGAACCGATTCGAGAACGCTCGGCTACTGCCCGACCGACCGGCGCTTGTTGTAGACGTCGAAGGCGACGGCCGCCAGCAGCACCAGACCCTTGATGAGCAGCTGGTAGTCGCTGTCGATGCCGAGGATCGACATGCCGTTGTTGAGCACGCCGATGATCAGACCACCGATGATCGCGCCCGTCACCGTGCCGATGCCGCCCGTCACGGCCGCGCCTCCGATGAACACGGCCGAGATCGCGTCCAGCTCGAACCCGTTGCCCGCGCTCGGGCTCGCGAGGTTCAGGCCGGCGGTGAAGACCAGACCGGCGACCGCCGAGAGCACGCCCATGTTGACGAATAGCAGGAACGTCACACGCTTGGTCTTCACACCCGACAGCGCCGCAGCGGCCAGGTTGCCGCCGATGGCGTAGATGTGCCGGCCGAACACCGACCGGTTCATCACCGCCGAGTACGCGACCACCAGCACCGCGAGGATGATCAGCACGATCGGCGTGCCGTTGTAGCTCGCCAGCAGCAGCGTCATCACGAGCACCAGCGCGACCAGGAACACGAGCTTGATGATGAACCACCACAGCGGCTCGTCCTCGAGGTCGTACTTGCGGCGCACCGCGCGCTGGCGGAGCGACGTGTACAGGATGGCGATGCTCGCCAGCAGGCCGAGGATCATCGTGAGCGGTTCGTACCCCGTCGTGCCGAAGGCGGGGAGGAAGCCGGAGCCGATCGCTCGGAACTCCTTCGGGAAGAACGAGATCTGCTGGTTGCCGAGGGCGATCTGCGCCGCACCGCGGAACGCCAGCATGCCCGCCAGCGTCACGATGAACGCCGGGATGCCGAAGTACGCGATCCAGAACCCCTGCCAGGCTCCGACGAGGGCGCCGAGGATCAGGCAGAAGAGCACCGCGAGCGGCCATGGCAGGTGCCAGTTCGAGATGAACACGCCCGCCATCGCGCCGATGAAGGCGACGACGCTTCCCACCGACAGGTCGATGTGGCCGGCGATGATCACCATGACCATGCCGATCGCGAGGATCAGGATGTAGCTGTTCTGCACGATCAGGTTGGAGACGTTGATCGGGGCAAGGGTGATCCCGCTCGTCGCGATCTGGAAGAAGACCACGATGGCGATCAGGGTGATGAACAACCCGATCTGCCGGAGCTGTCCGGCCAGATAGTTGAGGGCTTTCGTCAGCGGTTTCATGCGTTGTTCTTCTCGCGTTCCTTGGTCATGAATTGCATGAGGTATTCGGCCGTCGCCTTCTCGCGGGGGACGTCGGCGGTGATCCGGCCCTCGCTCAGCGTGTAGA
>JAEWJG010000063.1 GCA_023386675.1 Actinomycetes bacterium | reverse complement strand
CTGCAGACCTTCCACTGCGCGGATGTCGGTGCGCGCCATGACGAGGAGGTTCGAGTCGCGTCGGGCGTCCACCGCCGCGCGGATGCGCTTGAGCGCGGTGTCTTCGTCGACGACCTGCTTGCCGTCGAGATGGCCGCAGCGCTTCGGGTTGACCTGATCCTCGATGTGCAGTCCGGCCACCCCCGCGTCCTCGAGCGTCTGGACGGTGCGTGCGACGTTCATCGGCTCGCCGAAGCCCGTGTCCGCGTCGACAAGGGCCGGGAGGTCGGTCATCCGCGCGATCTGAGCCGAGCGGGCCGCGACCTCGGTCTGCGTGGTGAGGCCGATGTCGGGGAGGCCGAGCTCGGCGGACAGCACGGCTCCGGAGATGTAGACGCCTTCGAAGCCTTTGCGCTCGATCAGCCGGGCGCTGAGCGGGTTGAACGCGCCCGGCATCCGGATCAGCTCACCAGAAGCCAGGCGGGCGCGGAAGGCGGCGCGCTTCTCGTGCGCCGGGATAGAGGAATAGAGCATGGGTCAGAACAGTCCCCTCGGAGCAGGGACCGCATCCAGCAGTCCCGGTCGGGCGGTGATGGTGAGAGCGCCCAGTTCGGCAGCGTTCAGCTCGGGAAGGCGCTGCGCCAGGGTGAGGAAGCGCTCGATCTCCTCCCCCTCGAGAACACCGGTGGCGAGCGTGCGGAACTTGGCCACATAGTCGTCGCGGGCGAACGGGCGCGCCCCGAGCGGGTGCGCGTCCGCTACCGCGATCTCGTCCTCGATGACCTGACCGTCCGCCAGGCGGATGACCACCCGTCCACCGAACGCCTTCTCGTCAGGATCGGTCGAGTGGTACCGGCGGGTCCACTCCGGGTCCTCGGTAGTGGTCACCTTGCCCCACAGCTCCACGGTGTCGGGTCGCGCCGCGCGGCTCGGGAGGTACGAGTCGATGTGGTGCCAGCCGCCGTCCTGGAGCGCCACGGTGAAGATGTACGGGATGCTGTGGTCCAGCGTCTCGCGCGACGCGGTGGGGTCGTACTTCTGCGGGTCGCTCGCTCCCGATCCGATCACGTAGTGGGTGTGGTGGGAGGTGTGGATGACGATGCTCTCCACGCGCGACGGATCGGCGGTCTCGGGGTGCTCGCGGTGCAGTTTGCGGGCAAGATCGATCCACGCCTGGGCTTGGTACTCGGCCGAGTGCTCCTTCGTGTACGAGTCGAGAATCGCACGCTTCGCCTCGCCGCGACCGGGGAGGGGAACGTCGTACGAGGCGTCCTTGCCGTCCAGCAGCCACGCGATGACACCATCCTCCCCCTCATAGATCGGGGTGGGGCTGGTCTCACCGCGGAGCGCCCGGTCGATCGCCTCGACGGCCATCTTGCCGGCGAACGCCGGAGCGTGCGCCTTCCAGCTCGAGATCTCACCCTTCCGCGACTGCCGCGTGGCGGTGGTGGTGTGAAGCGCCTGGCCGACCGCCTGGAAGATCGTCTCCGACGGAAGACCCAGCAAGGTGCCGATGCCGGCGGCCGCGGAGGGTCCGAGGTGCGCCACGTGGTCGATCTTGTGGCGGTGCAGGCTGATCGCGCGCGCCAGGTCGATCTGGATCTCGTACCCGGTGGCGATTCCCCGGATGAGATCGCGGCCGGTCAGCCCGTAGGCGCGTGCCGCATGCTGCGCGACGGCTGCGATGGGCGGGATGTTGTCACCGGGGTGCGAGTACTCGGCCGCGAGGAAGGTGTCGTGAAAGTCCAGCTCCCGCACGGCGACGCCGTTCGCCCAGGCGGCCCATTCCGGCGAGACGCGCGTAGTCGGCCACTCTCCGAACACCGTCGAACCGTCCTGCGGATGCTGCACGGAGTCCGTCAGCTCCTCGAGCTGGCGCGACGGGATCGGGTGCGCCAGAGCCTGGGACCGAGCGGAGACGACCGGCCTCCTGGTCAGGGACGCGGCCGCCACGGCAGCGTTGTCGATCACGCGGTTGATCACCATCTCGGTGACCTCGGCGTCCACCTCGACCGGGTCGCTCGCCACCTCGGCGATCTTCCAGGCGAGCTGGTCCTGGCGCGCCAGGTTCTCCTCGCTGCTGTGCACACGGACGTTGTGGAGCTTCACGTTACGAACCTACCTCCCCTACGCTCACCACATGGTTCCCGGCCCCTCTCTGCTCGCCTTCGCGCTCGCCTCTCTCGCCCTCATCGTCATCCCCGGGCCGAGCGTGCTCTTCGTGATCGGCCGTTCCCTCGCGCTGGGCCGGCTGGGCGGGCTGCTGAGCGTCGTCGGGAATGCGCTGGGGATGCTGCCACTGGTCATCGCCGTCGCGCTGGGGATCGGAGCGATCGTCGCGCAGTCGCTGGTCCTGTTCACGATCATCAAGTTCGTCGGCGCCGCCTACCTGGTGTACCTCGGAGTGCAGGCGATCCGTCACCGTCGGCACACGGCCGTCACCCACGAGGCGATCTCGCCGCGGAAGTCGCGCTGGCGCATCCTGAGCGAAGGATTCGTCGTCGGGTTGACCAACCCCAAGTCGCTCGTGTTCTTCGTCGCCGTGCTGCCGCAGTTCGTCGACTACCACGCGGGCGGGATCCCCCTCCAGCTGTTCGAGCTGGGCGCCGTGTTCCTCGTTCTGGCGCTGACCTTCGACAGCATCTGGGCGCTCGCGGCCGGGACTGCGCGTCAATGGTTCGGCCGTTCCCCGAAGCGGGTGGAGCGGCTCGGTGCGACCGGGGGCGTGCTGATGATCGGTCTGGGAGGCGTGCTCGCCTTCACCGGCGTCAAACACTGACGGTGTTCGTCAGCGCCCGACGCCGGGGAAGGCGAGGCACGAGGTGCGCCTTCTAGATGTCGCCGGCGGTCGCCAGCGGAGTGATGACGGCGCGCGCCAGGGAGTGGAAGTGCGCGTTGAAGCCGAGCACGGCGGGGGTCGATTCCGGGTCGAGATCGAGGTGCTCCACATCCAGTGCGTGCACGACGATGTTGTAGTGGTGGGTTCCCGTCCCAGGAGGAGGGCCGGCGCCGGTGAAGCTCTTCGACCGCATCTCGTTGGAGAGCATCGAGGCGCCTCCAGGCAGACCGGCGCCACCCTCGGCGCCCGCGTTCGTCGGCAGCTCGGTGACCGACGCGGGGATGTTGTAGACGGCCCAATGCCAGAAGCCGGAGCCGGTCGGCGCATCCGGGTCGTGGATCGTCACGGCGAAGCTCTTCGTCTCCGCGGGGAATCCCGACCAGGACAGCTGCGGAGAGATGTCATCACCGCCGCCGCCGGCGCCCCACTGCTCGCGGGAAAGGGGACGGCCATCCGCGACATCGTCGCTCGACACGGTGAACAAGGGAACAGCGCCGAAGCGCTCGAGGGGATCCTGTGCCATGGCGTCAGGCTACGCCTGCGCCATCCGACCGCTCCGGTCAGGCCCTGGCCGCGGGCTGAACCGCGCGCGGCGCGGAACGCTTGCGGAAGCGCCGCGGAAGGCCGGTCAGTCCCCACAGCGTGACGCGCGCCATCGCCTCCACGACGATGCCGCTGCCCATCTTCGAGGCGCCGCGCTCCCGCTCGACGAACGTGATCGGCACCTCCACGATCGAGAGTCCGGCGTCGTACGCGCGACGGGTCATGTCGATCTGGAAGCAGTAGCCCTGGCTGTCCGTTCGCTCGTACTGAAGCGCGCGAAGCGCGTCCGCCGTGAAGGCGCGGTAGCCGCCCGTCACATCCTTGACCGGAAGCCCCAGAGCGATTCGCGAGTACGCGCTGCCGCCGCGGGAGATGAACCGACGGCGGGCAGGCCAGTTGACGACGCCGCCTCCCTCGACCCAACGCGAGCCGAGCACGACATCGGCACCGGCCGCGTCGTCACCGGCCGCGATCGCATCGTCGCCGGCGATCTCCCCCGACCCTCCACGGAGAGCGGCGAGAAGACGAGGCAGCTGCTCGGGTTGGTGCGAGCCATCCGCGTCCATCTCGACGATCGCCGCATAACCGGCGTCGAGAGCCCACGTCATGCCGGCGCGGTAGGCGGCGCCGAGGCCGTCCTTGCCAGCGCGGTGGAGCACATGGACGTTGGCATCGGTCGCGGCGAGCGCGTCCGCGAGCTCACCCGTGCCGTCCGGCGACCCGTCGTCGACGATCAGCACTTCGACATCCGGTGCCGAGGCGCGCACACGCCCGACGATCGAGCCGATGTTCTCGCGCTCGTTGTACGTCGGGATGATGACGAGGGTGCGCACGACCCGCCTTTCTGTCAGGGGCGAGCCCCGCGGATGATTTCACCCTGTCGTACCAGTCTGAACGGCAGGCGAACGATTCTTCCGGCGCTCACAGGACCACGATCCTACGATCTTCGGCCCACGGGAAGGCTCCCTTACGATGAGGCGGTGGCCGTCCCGAAAGTGCTCCTCTTCTACGTCTTCACCCCGCTGCCCGACCCCGAAGCGGTGCGGCTGTGGCAGCGGGAACTCTGCGAGCGCCTGAACCTGCGCGGCCGGATCCTCCTGTCGCCGAATGGGATGAACGGCACCCTCGGCGGCGAGCTGGATGCGCTCAAACGCTACGTGCGGGTGACGAAGGAGTACCCCGCCTTCCGCGGGATCGACGTCAAATGGAGTGCAGGTTCCGGCCTCGATGCGGACAATGCAAGCCTGGACTTCCCCCGCCTGTCGGTGAAGGTCCGCGAGGAGATCGTGTCGTTCGGCGCCCCGGGTGAGCTTCAGGTCGATCAGGACGGTGTGGTGGGCGGCGGAGCGCGGCTCGATCCCGAAGCGCTGCACGCGCTCGCCGCGCAACGCGACGACGTGGTGTTCTTCGACGGCCGCAACCGGTTCGAGGCCCAGATCGGGCGGTTCAAGGATGCGGTGGTGCCCGACGTCGCCAACACCCGCGAGTTCGTGCATGCCCTCGACAGCGGTGCCTACGACCATCTGAAGGATCGTCCGGTCGTCACGTACTGCACCGGCGGGATCCGCTGCGAGGTGCTCTCCTCGCTCATGGTGTCGCGCGGGTTCCAGGAGGTCTACCAGCTCGACGGCGGCATCGTCCGTTACGGGGAGACCTTCGGCGACGACGGGCTGTGGGAGGGCTCGCTCTACGTCTTCGACGGCCGCGGCGCGACGACGTTCAGCGACCGTGCTGCGGTGCTCGGCCGGTGCGTGGGATGCGGCGCTCCGACGAGCAGGATGCGCAACTGCGTCGACCCCTCCTGCCGTGAACAACTTGTCGTCTGTGATGACTGCGGCGCCGGCCCGTGCGAGGCCCACGCGGCCTGACGGCTCGGTCGCTTCGACGGCAGCGGAATCGTCCACATCGCTGACAGCGAACCGGTTCTCCACAGCTCCGCGGAAATCTTGGCGCGGGTCTTGCGTTGCGGCCATCATGAACAGCATGGATCCGGTAGCCACCATCGTCTGGATCGTGTCGTTCGTTCTCGTCACGGTCACGGTCACCGGCCTGTCCCGCAGGGTGGGCTGGTCGGCGCCCGTCGTGCTCGTGTTCGTGGGCGCGGCGGCGTCCTTCATCCCCGGCGTGCCGCAGGTGGCGCTGGAACCGGAGGTGGTGCTGTACGGGCTGCTGCCGCCACTTCTGTTCGCCGCGGCGATCCAGACGTCGATCGTGGATGTGCGGGCCAGGCGCGACGGCATCCTGCTGCTGTCGGTCGGGCTGGTGGCCTTCACCGTGTTCGTCGTCGGGTTCGCCACCTTCCTGGTGGTGCCGGCGATCACTCTGGCGGCGGCCTTCGCGTTCGGGGCGGTGGTCGCGCCGACGGACACGGTGGCGGTGCAGGCGATCGCCGGACGTGCCCGGTTGCCGCGACGACTCATCACCGTGCTGGAGGGCGAGAGCCTGCTGAACGACGCGACTGCCCTGGTCGCGCTGAACGCGAGCATCGCGGCCATCGTGAGCGTGGTGAACCCATGGGCCGTCGGGGGTGACTTCGTCCTCGCCGTGGTCGTGGGGGTCGGCGTGGGTCTGGGCGTAGGTGTCCTGCTGGCGATGATTCGCAAGCAACTGCGGTCGCCTGTGCTCGACACGTCTCTGGCGCTCATCACGCCGTACATCGCCTTCATCCCGTCGCAGCTGCTGCACGGGTCCGGGGTGCTCGCGGTGGTCGTCGCCGGCCTCTACCTGGGCTACCGCTCCCCCACCATCCAGACGGCGGAGGCGCGGATCGCGGAGACGATCAACTGGCGCACGATCAGCTTCCTGCTCGAGAACGCGGTGTTCCTCTTCATCGGGCTGGAGCTGCGATCGATCCTCACGGGCGCCTTCACATCGGGTATCACGGTGCCGCAGACGATCGTGATCAGCATCGTGGTGCTGCTGGCGATCTTCCTCGCGCGCTTCCTCTGGATGATCGGCACGACGGCTCTCTACCGGAACGGCCCGCAGCGGCTGCGGGAGCGCGGCTGGTCATGGCCGACGGGCATCGCGGTGTCGTTCGCGGGGATACGCGGGGTGGTGACCCTGGCGGCGGTCTTCCTGCTGCCGGAGGTGACACCGCATCGGGAGTTCCTGCAGTTCCTGGCGTTCGTCGTAGTGGTGGCGACGCTGCTCGAGGGGTTGGCGCTGCCCTGGGTCATCCGCAGGCTCAAGCTGCCGCCGCCCGACTTCGCGCAGGAGGCCAGCGAGATGCAGCGGCTGCTGGCAGAGGCGCAATCCGCCGGGCTGGAGCAGCTCGAGGCACAGGTGACCGGCGACGAGGACGAACGGGTGATCGAGCGGTTGCGGATCAACGCACTGTTCCTCTCCGATGCGCTGGAGAACCCGTCCCCCGACGAGTCGTCCGACCTGCCGATGGAGTACCGCAGGCTGCGCCGGACCATGATCGTCGCCGAACGGCAGGCGGTGCTCGTGGCGCGTGCGGAGGGTCGTTACCAGGAGCCGGCGGTGCGTTCGGTGCTGGCGTTCCTGGACGCGGAGGAGTCGGCGCTCAAGGCGGGCGGGACCGACGGGAAGAAGTCGCTCATGTAGGGCGGGGCAGGGC
>JAEWJG010000059.1 GCA_023386675.1 Actinomycetes bacterium | reverse complement strand
GCCTGCGCCTCGGGGTGCGCGGCGGCGGTCACGCGGTCACCGCGGCTCGCTCGGACCAGACCTGCTCCAGCACCTGCGCGAACGTCTGGGCGTCCTGGGCCCCGGAGACGCCGTACTTGCCGTCGATCACGAAGAAGGGCACGCCGTTGATGCCGTACTCGGCCGCCGTGGCCTGGTCGGCGCGCACGTCGTCGACGTACTGCGACGACTCGAGCGCGGACAGCGCGGCCTCGCGGTCGAGACCCACCGACGCGGCGAGGTCCGCCAGGTCCTCGACGCGGCCGACGTGGCGGCCCTCGACGAAGTACGCGCTGAACAGCCGCTCCGCCAGCTCCAGCTGCTTGCCGTGCGCCTTCGCGAAGTGCAGCAGCTCGTGCGCCTTGACCGTGTTGGTGTGCTTGAGGGCGTCGAAGTCGTAGTCCAGCCCGACAGAGGAGGCGATGGAGATAACGCGGGACAGCATCTGCGACACCTGCGCCGCATCCATGCCCTTATGTCCGGCGAGGAAGTCGACCTCGCTACCGTCGAAGTCCACCGGGGTGTCCGGGGACAGCTCGAAGGAGTGGTACTCGACCTCGACGCCTCGGCCCTCGCCCGCTTCGGCGAAGTGGCCGCTGCCCGCCTCGAACTTGCGCTTTCCGATGTAGCACCACGGGCACGCGATGTCGGACCAGATGTCGATCTTGATGGGTTCGCTCACCTCAGCGGCAACATCCTGCACGAATGCAATTATTCCGAGACGGACTCCGTCGGCGCGTCCACCGCTCCCCCGAACCGCCGGCTGCGGCCCAGGTACAGGGACACCGCGTCCCACAGGTCGGTCCGGCTGAAGTCCGGCCACAGCGTGTCGAGGAACACCATCTCGGCGTACGCGCTCTGCCAGAGCAGGAAGTTGCTCGTCCGCTGCTCCCCCGAGCTGCGCACGAACAGGTCCACGTCCGGCATGTCCGGGAGGTACAGGTGGCGCTGGATGGTCTTCTCGCTCACCGCGGACGGCCGCATCCGCCCAGCGGCCACGTCCTCCGCGATGGTCCGCACAGCATCCGCGATCTCCGTCCGGCCGCCGTAGTTGACGCACATGGTCAGCGTCAGGACGTCGTTGCCCGCTGTCAGCTGCTCGGCGTACTGCAGCTCTTTGATGACCGACGACCACAGCCGCGGTTTGCGCCCGGCCCAGCGGACGCGCACACCCCACTCGTTCAGCTGGTCGCGCCGCCGGTGCAGCACCTCGCGGTTGAAGCCCATGAGGAAGCGCACCTCGTCGGGCGAACGCTTCCAGTTCTCGGTCGAGAACGCGTAGACGCTGAGGTGCTTGACCCCGGCCTGGATGGCGCCGGCCACCACGTCCAGCAGCGCCGCCTCCCCGGCCCGGTGGCCTTCGATGCGCGTCAGGCCCTGGCGGTTGGCCCAGCGGCCGTTACCGTCCATGACGATGGCGACGTGGTCGGGCACGCTTCCCGCCGGGAACGCGGGCGGGTAGAGACCGGTCCAGTCGAGCGGGCGGTACTCCACCGCATCCTTGTGCGTGTACGGCTTCGGACTCATCCACTCGCCTTCGTGTCGTGCTGGACGTGCTGCAGGGAGCGCAGGCCGCGCTCCAGATGCCACTGGGTGTAGGCGGCGACCACGCCGTTGGCGCGATTGCGGGTGATCTCGGGAGCGGCCTCCGCCGCGTCCCAGTCGCCGCTGAGCAGCGCGCCGAGGAGGGCGATCGTGTCGGCGTCGACCTTCGGGGCGCCCTGCGGCGCGCAGTCGGCGCACACCACGCCGCCGAGCTGCACCACGACCGCGGTGTGCGGCCCTGGCGCCCCGCAGCGCGAGCAGTCCTGGAAGCTCGGCGCCCATCCCGCGAGGGACAGCGCCCGCAGCAGGTAGGAGTCGAGGGTCAGCCCTGCCCCGTGCTCGCGGCGCGACAGCGACCGCAGCGCCCCGACCAGGAGGAGGTACTGCTGCAGCGACGCCTCGGCGTCGGTCAGCCGGTCGGCCGTCTCGACCATGGCGTTCGCGGCCGTGTAGCTGGCGTAGTCGTCGGCGATGAGCGCGCCGTACGCGCCGAGCGTCTCGGCCTGCGTGATCACGTCGAGCGAGCGGCCCTCGTAGAGCTGCACGTCGGCGACCATGAACGGCTCGAGCCGTGACCCGAAGCGGGAGGCGGTGCGCCGCACACCCTTCGCCACCGCCCGGATCTTGCCGTGCTGGCGGCTGAGCATGGTGACGATCCGGTCGGCTTCGCCCAGCTTGTGGGTACGCAGCACGACGGCTTCATCACGATAGGTCGGCACACTCGATTATCCCCCGCCGCGCTGACAAACGACCGGAGGCGGGGATGGTACACATGGTGGGTGAGCAGCACGACCGTCCTGGCCATCCCGCTGTGGGGAGACCTCCTCGCCGTCGGCATCGGCAGCCTGCAGGGCGCGATGTTCGCCGCGGGCTTCCGCGACCGCCGGCTCGACCTGCTCGGGGTCGCGATCATCGGCGTCGCGACCGGGGTGGGCGGCGGCCTCCTGCGCGACATCCTTCTCAACGTGACGCCGGTGGCGCTGCAGTCGAACTGGTACCTGCCGAGCACCGTCGTGGCCGCCCTGCTCGGGATGCTGCTGATCCGGGTGTTCCGGAGGCTGGACCCGCTCATCACCTTCCTCGACGCGCTCACGATCGGCCTGTTCGGCGCGATCGGCGCGAGCAAGGCGCTGGCGCTCGGGCTGCCGGAGGTCCCCGCGGTGTTCGTCGGCGTGGTCTCGGCGGTCGGCGGGTCGATCCTCCGCGACATGCTGCTCAACCTGCCGATCGCGCTCATGCACGTCGGGTCGCTCTACGCGGTCGCGGCCGGCGCCGGGACGATCGTGCTCGTCGTCATGATCGACCTCGGCGTGCCGTTGACGATCGCGGCGGTGGTCTGCGTCGTCGTCACGACCGTGATCCGCCTGCTCGCGGTCCGCTTCGGCTGGAGTCTGCCCGAGCAGCGCGAGCTCGGACGCATCCCCCGGATGCGCTGGCCGCGGTTCGCCCGCCGGCAGAGCGTAGCGGCGGACCGCACCGCCGAGCGCACCGAGACGGGCGCCATCCCGCGCTACCGCATCGACAAGGGCGAGTAGCCGAGGGAGGAGTTCCCGTACGACACGCCGCCGGATGCGCCGAACGGAGGAGATCCCGGCCCGGGCGGACCGGCATCTCCTCCGTTCAGGACAGCTGCGACGTGATGCGACGCGTCAGGCGGAGACCAGCTCCTCGGCGGCGTGCCCGGCGCCGGTGCGCACCGCGCGGTTGACCGCCGACACGACCGCCTTGAACGACGCCGTGGTCGTGTCCGCGTCGATGCCGACGCCCCAGCGGCGCTGGCCGTCCACATCCACCTCGACGTACGCGGCCGCCCGCGCGGACTCGCTCGCCGACAGGGTGTGCTGCGAGTAGTCGTACAGGTGGGCGTCCACGCCGTGCTGGTGCAGGATGTCGAAGAGCGCGTCGATCGGGCCGTTGCCCTCGCCGGTGGCCTTGGAGACGGTGTCCCCGTCGCGCAGCGTCACGGTGAGGACGACGTGGTCTCCGGTCTCGTTCGTGGTCGAGGTCGCGCCGAGCTCGAAGCGGCCCCACTTGGCGTCCGGGTCGGAGGCGGGAGCCGGCAGGTACTCGTCCTGGAAGATGTCCCAGATCTGGCCGCTGGTGACCTCGCCGCCCTCCGCGTCGGTCTTGGCCTGCACGACGCCGGAGAACTCGATCTGCAGCTTGCGCGGCAGGTCGAGCGAGTGGTCCGTCTTCAGCAGGTAGGACACGCCCCCCTTGCCGGACTGCGAGTTGACGCGGATGACCGCCTCGTACGAGCGGCCCAGGTCCTTCGGGTCGACCGGCAGGTAGGGAACCGCCCAGACCAGCTCGTCGACCGAGACCCCCTGCTCGGCGGCGCGCGCCTCCATCGCCTCGAAGCCCTTCTTGATGGCGTCCTGGTGCGATCCGCTGAACGCGGTGAAGACCAGGTCGCCGCCCCACGGGCTGCGCTCGCCCACGGGCAGCTGGTTGCAGTGCTCGACGGTGCGCTTGATCTGGTCGATGTCGCTGAAGTCGATCTGCGGGTCGATCCCCTGCGTGAACAGGTTGACGCCCAGCGTGACCAGGTCGACGTTTCCGGTGCGCTCCCCGTTTCCGAACAGGCAGCCCTCGATGCGGTCCGCGCCGGCCATGTAGCCCAGCTCGGCGGCGGCGACGGCCGTGCCCCGGTCATTGTGCGGGTGCAGCGACAGGATGACGTTCTCGCGGTGATTCAGGTGGCGCGACATCCACTCGATGGAGTCGGCGTAGACGTTCGGCGTGGCCATCTCGACGGTGGCGGGCAGGTTGATGATGACCTTGCGCTCGGCGGTCGGCTCGAAGACCTCCAGCACCTGATTGCAGATGTCGGCGGCGAACTCCAGCTCGGTGCCGGTGTACGACTCGGGCGAGTACTCGTAGTAGATCGTGGTGCCCGGCACCAGCGACTCGAACTGCCGGCACAGGCGTGCGCCGCTCAGCGCGATGTCGACGATGCCCTGCTGGTCGGTGCGGAACACGACGTCACGCTGCAGGATGCTGGTCGAGTTGTACAGGTGCACGATGGCCTGCTTGGCGCCGACCAACGACTCGTAGGTGCGCTTGATCAGGTGCTCGCGCGACTGGGTCAGGACCTGGATGGTGACGTCGTCCGGGATGGCGCCCTCTTCGATCAGGCTGCGGACGAAGTCGAAGTCGGTCTGGCTCGCCGACGGGAAGCCGACCTCGATCTCCTTGTAGCCCATCCGGACCAGCAGGTCGAACATGATGCGCTTGCGCTCGGGGCTCATCGGGTCGATGAGCGCCTGGTTGCCGTCGCGCAGGTCGACCCCGCACCCCCGCGGCGCCGCGGGGATGCGGTTGGACGGCCAGGTGCGGTCCGGCAGGTCGACGCGGATCTGCTCGTGGAACGGCCGGTACTTGTGGATCGGCATGGCGCTCGGCGCCTGCGTGTTCTTCATGGTCTTCTCGAATCCTTCACTCGTGTGCTGGGGAGAGCCGACGACGAACTCCGCGACGAGTGAGGCCCGGGTTAGGACTCGTCGCGGCAGCTAAGAAGGAGCAGACCGTACACAGTGACGACCATACCACCTCGCGTCATGAGCGTCCCCGCACGAACGTCGCCGCCTGACGTACGGAGAGCCCCGGCAGGTAGGCGCGAACCAGCGCGAGGCCGATCGCGGGCAGGGCGACCGCTTCCGGGTAGGCCATGATCAGCGGATGCATCTCGGGCTGGAACTTCCGCTTGAACTTGAGCAGCGACCGGAAGCCGTACACGGGCTCCAGGGACGAGCTGAGGTAGCCGAGCAGCCGGTCCATGGTGTCCTTGTCCTCGTCCGCCGTGCCCGCGGTGTGTGCGAGCGGCGCGGCGGAGAGAGACATGAACTCGATGCCGTCCTCCTTCATCCGGGTCGCCGCCTCGGCGATGAGGAACTCCATGACGCCGTTGATGCTGTCGGGACGCCGGCGCATGAAGTCGAGCGTCCAGCCGATGACGATGCCGTTCCGGTACGACGGCAGCCAGCTCGTCACCGCCTCGATGCGGCCGTGCTCCGGCCCGTCGCTCTCGTTGATGGCGAGCATGAGCCGGACCTCCGGGTCGCGGAGCTCGTCGATGCCGCCGAGCGTGAAGCCCATCTCGGGGAGGTCCTTCTCGGCGACCCACTCCTCGGAGATGTCGGAGAGCTGGACGGCTTGCGCTAGCGACAGCGCCGCGTACGACGTCCACTCCGAGCGGATGCCGGCGCGCTGGGCGCGGTTGATGGAGGTGCGGACGTCCTGCCACTTCTTGCCGGTGGTCGCCCACAGCTGCGGCCGGATGACGGTCTCCTCCGCGACGGTCATGGTGGACCAGCCGAGCCGTTCGAACAGCCCGTGATAGCGGGACTCCACGCTGTAGAAGACCGGGATCCAGCCGTTGTCGTCGCAGAAGCGGGCGAAGCCCTGGATCGCGCCGTCGTGCGGCGTCGGCGCGCCGAACGGGCCCCCCCTCGTGAGCGCGCCCCGTCCCACCCCCCCGGA
>JAEWJG010000057.1 GCA_023386675.1 Actinomycetes bacterium | reverse complement strand
CATCAGCTCGGCCGCGATCGCCCACTCGCCGACGTAGCCGTCGGCGCCGCCCGGCAGCGGGCCGCCCCACTGCTCGTGGGCGGTGAGGAAGGCGTCCGTGAATGCCAGGTGCACCCAGCGTGCGAGGTCGGGATCGTTCGCCGAGTAGGGCCGCTCGACACCGTGACCGTCCACGTAGGTGCCGACCACGCGGCGGTGCAGCGAGCGGACCATCTCTGACCCCGCGACCGCCTGCCCTCGGCTGCCGAAGGTGACCGTGTGGATCCATTGGATGGTGCCCGCGAGCCGCCCGAGCGGGTCCTCGCGGAAGCGCGAATGGTCGCGGACGCCGGCCAGCGCACCGGGATGCAGGGCCTGCAGCAGCAGTGCCCGCACGCCTGCGACGAGCGTCGGCATCCCGCCGTGGACAGCCCAGGAGGCGCTGTCCGGCGAGAAGAAGCCCTCGTCCTCGCCCTGCTCCAGGCGGAGCACCCAGGCGGGTACCTCGTCAGAGCGGCCGGCGAGGGTCTCGATCAGCCGCGTGCGGAGAGGTGTGAGGACGCGGTCAACAGCGGTGGGACCGGTCATCGGCTCGCCCCGGTCATCCGGCTGCTTCCACGCCCAGGCCCTCGATCAGCTGCGCGTCCGGCAGCGACGCGATCAGGCGCCCGGACAGCAGGATCTTGGAGCGGCGCACCCCTGAGCCGATGATCACGACCTCCTGCTCGGTGACACGGGCATCCACCAGCACCGGCCAGCCCCCTGGCAGGCCGATCGGGGTGATGCCGCCGTACTCCATCCCGGTCAGCTCGACCGCACGGTCCATCGGCAGGAACGACGCCTTGCGCACGTCCAGCAGCCGCTTCACCGTGTTGTTCACGTCGGCGCGGGTGGTCGAGAGCACAACGCAGGCGGCGATCTTCTCGACGCCCTCGCGCTTGCCGCCGACGACGACGCAGTTCGCGAGGTTCGCCGCATCCAGCCCGAACTCGTCGCGTGTCGCCGCCGTGTCGGAGATGTCGGGGTCGATCTCCACCACGCCGACGTCGTCGAGCCAGCCGAGCGCCTCCACTGTCCGGAGGGTCGACGGTGCGAGCAGGTCGGTGCGGCTGGATGCGGGTGCGGTGGTCAGACCGCCGAGAGTGAAGACGCCCATACCGCTACTCTGCACGCGGATGCTGGGAGTCGCCAAACGCTACTCGGCGCTTCCCGCCCGCTCCAGCACCAGCTCGCGCACGCGGGCCGCGTCCGCCTGACCGCGCATCGCCTTCATCACCGCTCCGATGACCGCGCCGGCGGCCTGCACCTTGCCGTCGCGGATCTTGGCCAGGACGTCCGGCTGGGCGGCCAGCGCCTCGTCGATCGCGGCGATCAGGGCGCCGTCGTCGGACACGACCGCGAGACCGCGCGCGTCCACGACCTCCTGCGGGCGTCCTTCGCCGGCCACGACGCCCTCGAGCACCTGGCGGGCCAGGCGGTCGGTGAGGGTGCCTGCGTCGACCAGCGCGGCCAGCTCGGCGACGTGCTGCGGGCTGACGAGCGTGCCGGCCGGCACGTTCTGCGCATTCGCCAGGCGGGCGATCTCGCCGGTCCACCACTTGCGTGCGGCGGCGGGCGACGCGCCCGCGGCGACCGTGGCCTCGACCTCGTCGAGCAGGTCGGCGTTGGCGACGTCCTGGAACTCGAGCGCGGTGAAGCCCCAGTCGGCGGTGAGGCGCTTGCGGCGAACGGCCGGCTGCTCGGGCAGCGTGCCGCGCAGCTCGTCCACCCACTCGCGGCTGGGAGCGACGGGGACCAGGTCGGGCTCCGGGAAGTAGCGGTAGTCGTCCGCGTCCGACTTCGGGCGGCCGGCGCTCGTCGTCCCCGTGTCCTCGTGCCAGTGGCGGGTCTCCTGCACGATGGTGCCGCCCGCCTCCAGGATCGCCGCCTGGCGCTGGATCTCGTACCGCACCGCCCGCTCGATCGACCGCAGCGAGTTGACGTTCTTGGTCTCGGTGCGCGTGCCGAGCTGCGTGGAGCCGCGGCGGCGCAGCGACACGTTGGCGTCGCAGCGCACGTTGCCCTCCTCCATGCGCGCGTTGGAGACGCCGAGCGCCTTCACGATGTCGCGGATGGCGCGCACGTAGGTGCGGCCCACCTCCGGCGCGTCGGCCTCGGCGCCCTCGATGATCTTCGTGACGATCTCGACCAGCGGCACCCCGCCGCGGTTGAAGTCGACGAGCGAGTAGTCCGCGCCCTGGATGCGGCCGGTGGCGCCGCCGACGTGCGTCAGCTTGCCCGCGTCCTCCTCCATGTGCGCGCGCTCGATCTCGATGGTGAGCTGGCGGCCGTTCTCCAGCTCGATGGTGATCGAGCCGTTGTGGGCGATCGGCTCGTCGTACTGCGAGGTCTGGAAGTCTTTCGCGAGGTCGGGGTAGAAGTAGTTCTTACGCGCGAATCGGCTCGACTCGGCGATGTCGCAGCCGAGGGCGAGGCCGAGGCGGATGCTCGACTCGATCGCCTTCTCGTTCACCTGCGGCAGACCCCCGGGGAGGCCCAGGCAGGTCGGGCAGGTGTTCGTGTTGGCGCCCGACCCGAACTCGTTGGCGCAGCCGCAAAACATCTTGGTCTTGGTGTTGAGCTCGACGTGCACCTCGAATCCGAGCACCGGCTCGAACAGCTCCAGCGCCTTCTCGTAGTCCATCAGCTCTGCCTTGGTGGCGGTGGCCATCAGACGGCTCCCTCTTCGCTCGCGAACATCTCGGTGGCGCTCAGATCCGGCGCCTGGCTGAGCAGCGATCCGCCCCACTGCTCCTCGAGCAGGCGCTCCAGCGCCGCACCGAAGGTGTAGAGGCGGGCGTCCGACCGGGCGGGCGCCATCAGCTGCATCCCGACGGGCAGACCGTCTTCGGGCGCGAGCCCGATCGGCAGCCCCATCCCGGGGATCCCGGCGAGGTTCGCCGGGATGGTGGTGATGTCGTTCAGGTACATCGCCATCGGGTCGTCGATCTTCTCGCCCAGCTTGAACGCGGTCGTCGGCGCGCTCGGGCTGACCAGCACATCCACCTTCTCGAAGGCGGCCTGGAAGTCGCGCTGGATGAGCGTCCGGACCTTCTGCGCACTGCCGTAGTAGGCGTCGTAGTAGCCGGCGCTGAGCGCGTAGGTGCCCAGGATGATGCGGCGCTTGACCTCGGGGCCGAACCCGGCGTCGCGGGTCGCGGCCATCACGCGCTCGACGGTGACCGGGCCCTCCGACGGGTCGACGCGGAGGCCGAACCGCACGGAGTCGAAGCGCGCCAGGTTGCTGGACGCCTCAGCCGGGAGGATGAGGTAGTACGCGGCGACCGCGTACTCGAAGCTCGGAGCGCTCACCTCGACGATCTCGGCGCCCGCCGACTCCAGCAGCGCGAGCGACTCGTCGAAGCGCTGCTTCACGCCCTTTTGGAAGCCGTCGCCGGCGATCTCGCGGATGACGCCGACGCGCACGCCCTTCAGCGCGCCGTCGCGATGGCCGGCCCGTGCGGCGTCCGCCATCGACGGCCACGTGTCGGCGAGCGAGGTGGAGTCGAACGGGTCGTGCCCGGCGATCACGTCGTGCAGGAGGCCCGCATCGAGGACGCTGCGCGACACCGGGCCCACCTGATCGAGCGAGCTGGCGAGCGCGATCGCGCCGTAGCGGCTGACGCCGCCGTAGGTCGGCTTGACGCCCACGGAGCCGGTCACGGCGGCGGGCTGGCGGATCGACCCGCCGGTGTCCGAGCCGAGCGCGAGCGGCGCCTCGAAGGCGGACACGGCTGCGGCGGAGCCTCCGCCCGATCCGCCCGGGATGCGCTCCAGGTCCCACGGGTTGCGGGTCGGACCGTAGGCCGAGTGCTCGGTGGAGGAGCCCATCGCGAACTCGTCCATGTTCGTCTTCCCGAGCGGGACGAGGTCGGCCTCGCGCAGCTTGCGGACGACGGTGGCGTCGTAGGGCGGGATCCACCCCTCGAGGATCTTCGAGCCGGAGGTCGAGGGCATGTCCTGTGTGGCGAGGACGTCCTTGATCGCGATCGGCACGCCGGCGAGCGGGCCGAGCCGGTCGCCGGCGGCGCGGCGTCCGTCGATCTCGGCGGCGGTGCGGAGCGCCTTCTCTCCCGCGACGTGCAGGAATGCGTGCACGTCGGTGTCGACGGCCTCGATGCGGTCGAGGTGGGCGCGAACGGCCTCCTCGGAGGACACCTCGCGCGCGGCGAGCTTGTCGGCGAGGGCGGACGCGGTGAGCCGGGTCAGGTCGGTCATGGCTTACTCCTCGTCCAGGATGGTGGCGACCTTGAAGCGGTCGCCCTCGCGGGCCGGGGCGCCGGAGAGCGCCTGCTCGACGGTCAGGGACGGGCGCACCTCGTCGGCGCGGAACACGTTCGTGAGCGGCATCGGGTGGCTGGTGGCCGGCACGTCGGGACCGGCCACCTCCTGGACCTTGGCGACGGACTCGACGATCTGGCCGAGCTCCTTCGTGAGGCTCTCGAGCTCTTCCGGGCTGAGGTCGATCCGGGCGAGGTTCGCCAGGTGCGCGACCTGTTCGGCGGTGATGTCGCCTGCGCTGGTTTCAGACAAGGTGCGTCTCCGTGGGATAGGCATGATGAACGGGCGTGCTCGCGAGTGCGGAGGGCCCTCTGACGATTCTATTGCGAGCCGAACAGCCCGCGCCCCAGTCCGTCGACCGCGTGGTAGGCCTCCTTGTAGGTGGCGGGCACTTTCGCGCCGGGCGGGCCGTAGCGCGCCATCAGCAGTCCGACCAGGCCGACGCCGGGCGGGCTCAGCGGGCGATCCTCGTCCTCGGGCCCCGGCGCGTCCGACTCGGGATTCGCCGGCAGGTATTGAGGGTGCGTGTCCGGCCAGGTCCCTGGCTGGCGCGGCGTGCTGCGGTTGATCGCATCGTCGATCGTCCGCGCGCCGCGGTCGCGCCCGGTCAGATGCTTCAGCCGGTACTTCTTCGCGAGCGTGGCGATGACGGCGCCGTGGTGAATCTCCTCGTGGATGATCGTGTTGCGCTCCGTATACGCGGAGATGGCGATCGCGGGGACGCGCACGCCCAACCGGTCGAAGCCGAACCCGTTCTCCCCCGGCCCGCTGTCGTCCGGCGGTGTCGCGGGACCCGGCGGGACGTGATCGTAGGTGCCTCCGTGCTCGTCGAAGGTGACCAGCAGCATCGTGTTGAGCGCGTTGGAGCCCTTCGCGCTGCGGGACTCACGGATCGCCGAGTACACCCGGTGCAGCAGCAGGTCGCCCGCGCGCACGTCGGAGATGGCTCCGCCGACGACCTCCTCGCCCGCGACCTCTTCGCCGGTCGCCGGGCCGCCCGGCGGGTGCATGTCGTTGTGGTCGTACAGCAGGCGGGGCTCGACGAACGCGTAGTCCGGCAGCGTCCCCTCGGCGACGTCGACGTAGAACTGCGTCATCGTCCGGAAGTGGGTCTTCCAGTACGGCTCGAGAACCGGCGCGTGGATGAAGCCGGTCAGCGAGATGAGCTGCCGGTCGTCGTAGTAGACCCGCCAGCTGCGTCCGGCCTCCTCCAGCCGGTTGAAGATCGTGGGCGCGTCGTTCTTCGGGTCGAACCACTTGCGCAGGCCTCCCGCGCCGCCGTTGTCGACGTAGCCGTGCGACGTGGACGCGTGGAAGAACGACCGGTTGCAGAAGGTCTGCGATGGCACCGCGCAGTGCCAGTCGTCGTACACGGCGAACTGGCGGGCGAGAGTCGAGAACACGGGCAGCATGTCGGGAGTGAAGCCGCCCATGATGCGGCGGTACTCGTCCACTGCCGGCTCGCGCCCGGTGTCCTTGCGGAGGACGCCGATGTAGTCTCGCACGAACCCGCGCATGGTGGGCTTCGCGCCCGGCTTCGGCGCGTTGTACGGCGGGAGCAGCTGCGGCAGCCGCGCATCGGCGTTGGACGGTGGATCGACGACCTCGTACAGCTGGGTGTTGACGTGCGGGTAGACCTCGCCCGGATCGGGCGACGGCTGGCGCATGACGAAGTCGGTCGTGCCCTCGTAGGCATGCGCGGGGATGTCGGGGCCACCCGCGGGATCCGGGTTGCTGTAGTCGCCGAACGCGAGTCCCTCGAACCGCTCGCCCTTCGGCAGGGTCTTCTCGTCGTACAGGTGACCGAGCAGGTTGTCGAAAGAGCGGTTCTCGTACATGAGCACGACGAGGTGGTCGAAGCCGGCCCCACCGCTGCGGGGCGGCAGCGGCGGGTACTCCTCGCCGGATTCGTCGGCTGTCGGCGACGTGGCTGCTGCCGCGCCGCCGATCGCCGCGCCGACTGCTCCCCGGCCGCGCCTCCCGCGACGGCGCCTGCGGCCACCAGGCCTGCCCCCGTGAGGAACGCCCGGCGGCTCGTGCCGCGCTCCTCCCCGGCCCTGTCGGGCTCGGCGGGGTGATCGTCGTGCGGTCGCATCCCGTCCATTATGGGCGCCGCCGCCGACATCGGGAGGGGAGGGGCCGGATCAGCGGGAGGCCGCCTGGGTGGTGCCGCCGGATCCCGTGCCGCCCGAGCCGTCGCCGCCCGCGATCACGAGGTCGCCGCGGTCGATGCCGATGAGCGCGAGGTTGCGCATGCACTCCGTGCCGACGGTGAAGTACTCGTTGTGACCGGATGACCCGGCGAGCTCCGCATGCGTGAGCGGGTCCGTCGCGCCGCCGACCCCCATCGGCTTCGCGCCGTACTCGGGAGCTCCGGGGTCGCTGCCGAAGAACGCGCTGTTCACGATCGGGTCCATCGGCGCCTCGCCGACGAAGACGTTGCCGCCGGTCACCGAGAGGCCGCCGACCGATTGCACGGGACTGCCCGGCGAGCCCATCAGCGCCAGCGCATCCACCGTCACGGTGTGGCGCTCCAGCGTCATCAGCGCCGCCGTCGACCCGTACGAGTGGGCGAACAGGCTGAGGTGCGGTTGATTCCCTTCGCGGAGCGCCCGGATGCCGGCGAGCGTGCGCTCCAGGCTGTCCGCGCCCTGCGTCGCGAGAGTGGTGCCGCCGATGTTCGTGAGCACGGGCGTCTGGTAGCCGATCCAGGCGACCACCGCGACGCCCGGCGCCCCGCCTCTGCCGCGCGGGCCGAGCATCCGCTGCAGGAAGCCGGTCTGCAGCTGGTACTGCTCCTGTGCGACCTGCGCCCACGACTCGATCTGCTCGCCCACCGACATGTACATGCCGGGCACCAGGACGCTGACGTACGCCGCCGTGCTCAGGTCGCCGACGACGATCGACGCCTTCGCGTCCGCGGACGGGTCGAGGTTCACCAGGGTGCGCTTCACGCCGTCCTTCGTGGTGAGCGCCTTCTTGACGTTGTCGAGCGTCTCGAGCTGGCGCTGCAGGGCGACGCGCTGGGTGCGTCCGTGCTCCGTCTTGAGGGTGCGGGTGACGCTGCTGATGGTCTGCTTCAGGTCGAGCGCGTTCGCCGTGCCGCGCACTGCGTACGGCACGCCTTCGAGGTTGCCGACGACGTGCGGCGCGGCCTCCACCAGCAGCTTCTGCTTCGCGGGGTCGATGAGCCGCCAGACCCGCTCGACATCGGCGGGGGCCGGCGACTGCCGCAGCAGCGACTCCAGCTTCGCCCGATTGGCGTCGAGGAAGCCCGGCAGAGCGGAGGCGTCCACTCCCGCCACAGCTCCGAGCACCGACATGGATGCGCTGCCCCCCGTGGGTGCGGACGGGACGTCGGAGACCGGCCCGGTGACGCCGGCAGGAAGGCCTGCGTAGGCCGCCGGAGAAGCGTTCGCGGACACCGTCACGGACGTCGCCGGAGCGTTGTCGGCGGGCATGACGAAGGCCCCGGTCAGTCCGGAGACGACCGAGGTCACAGTGAGTACAGCTGCAAAGCCGACCAGCACTCCGTCCGGGTCCCTCCGAGAGCGAGCGAGCTTAGCTCTTGCAGTGCGCGGGGGAGCGCACGCCTCGACTCTACCCGTGAACGGGTGGCGGACGGCAGGCCGTTCTACCCCCGATTCGGGGGGAGAACTCGAATACTGTCCACAGGATGACGGACCGGATCAGTCACTCGTCGAGCGCCTGCGGCCCCTCCTCGACGAGCCGCTTGAACTGCGCCGCGTCGATCACCCGCACGCCCAGCTCCTCCGCCTTCGCCAGCTTCGACCCCGCACCAGGACCTGCAGCCACGAAATCGGTCTTCTTGGACACGCTGGAGGCCGCCTTCCCGCCGGCGGCGATGATCGCCTCCTGCGCGCCCTCGCGGCTGTAGCCCTCGAGCGACCCCGTCGCGACCACTGTCAGGCCGGCGAGGACTCCCCCTGCCTCGTCCGCGGCGCCAGGGCCGGGGTGACCGGGGGTGGTGAACTGCACGCCGTCGGCCGCCCAGCGCTCGACGATCTCGCGGTGCCAGTCGACCTCGAACCAGGCGAGGACCGCGTCGGCGATGATGCCGCCCACGCCGTCCACCGCTGCCAGTTCGTCGCGGGACGCCGACCGGATCGCGTCGAGCGACCCGAAGTGGTTGGCGAGCGCGCGGGCGGCGACCGGGCCCACGTGCCGGATGTTGAGCGCGACCAGGATGCGCCAGAGCGGCTTCACGCGCGCCGCCTGGAGGTTGTTCAGCAGTTCGACCGCGCTCTTCGACGGAACGTACAGCTCGTCGCCGCCGAACTCACCGGATTCGGGGTCGAACGCACCGTCCCTCTTCTGCCGCCGGCGGCGGAACGGGGTGTCTACCTTCTCCTCCCCCGCGTCCGTCAGCTTGGGCAGCCCGGTCTCGGAATCGCGCACGACGACCTCGATCGGGAAAAGGTCCGCCAGCGTGAGCCCGAACAGCCTGGCTTCGGTCGGCAGTGGCGGCCGCTCCGGGAACCGCGGCTGCGTGAGCGCCGCGGCCGCGACCTCGCCCAGCGCCTCGATGTCGAGCGCACCGCGGGAGCCGATGTGCTCCACGCGCCCGCGTACCTGGGCCGGGCAGAACTCGGCGTTCGGGCAGCGGAGGTCGATGTCGCCCTCTTTGGCGGGAGCCAGGCGCGTGCCGCACTCGGGGCAATTCTCGGGCATCACGAACTCGCGCTCGGTTCCATCCCGTAGCTCGACGACCGGGCCGAGCACCTCGGGGATGACGTCACCGGCCTTGCGCAGCACCACGGTGTCCCCGATCAGCACGCCCTTGGCCTTGACGACCTCCTGGTTGTGCAGCGTCGCCTGGCGAACCTCGGAACCCGCGACGCGCACTTTCTCCATGACCGCGAACGGCGTCGCCCGGCCGGTGCGGCCGACGCTCACGACGATGTCGAGGAGCTTCGTGTTGACCTGCTCGGGCGGGTACTTGTACGCGATGGCCCAGCGGGGGGCGCGGCTGGTCGCGCCGAGCTCGTCGTGCAGCGCCAGCTCGTCGACCTTGATGACGATGCCGTCGATCTCGTGCTCGACCGCTCCGCGGTGGGCGCCATAGTACTCGATGAACTCGTCGACCTCGGCGACGCTGTCGACGACGCGGTAGTGCGTCGAGGTCGGCAGGCCCCATCCCTTCAGGAGCTCGTAGACCTTCGATTGGGCGTCCACCGGCGGGTTCTGCCACGCGCCGATGCCGTGCACGAGCATGTGGAGGCGCCGCAGCCGGTTGCGCATGAGGTCGAGCTGCGCGGCGTTCTTGCCCTCGGCCTTCTGGCGCAGCGAGCCGCTCGCCGCGTTGCGGGCGTTCGCGAACACGCGCTCGCCGGCCTCCTGCTGGTGCGCGTTCAACTCCTCGAACTCGGCGACGGGGAAGAACACCTCGCCGCGGACCTCCACGAGCGCGGGCGGCTCATCGGTCGCCAGACGGGTCGGGATGGCGGGGATCCAGCGGATGTTCTCCGTCACGTCCTCGCCGACCACGCCGTCGCCGCGGGTCGCCGCCGAAACCAGCACGCCCCGCTCGTAGCGCAGGTTGATGGCGAGCCCGTCGATCTTCAGTTCGCAGAGGTAGTCGACCCGGCGCCCCGCGTCGCGCTCCACCTTCGCGGCCCACGCGTCGAACTCCTGCAGCGAGAAGACGTTGTCGAGGCTGAGCATCCGCTCCGCGTGCTCGACCGGCGCGAACAGCGTCGTCTGGGCGCGCCCGCCGACGGTCTGGGTCGGGCTGTCCTGGGACTGGAGCTCGGGATACAGCCGCTCGAGCTCTTCGAGCCGCCGCATCATGCGGTCGTACTCCTCGTCGCTGACGAGCACGGTGTCGCGCTCGTAGTACGCGTCGCGCAGCTCCAGGATGCGCGTCGTCAGCTGCTGCGCCTCAGCCCGCGCTTGCGCGAGCTGGTCGTCGGTCGTCGTCTCGATCGCCACGTGTCCAGCTTATTCGCGACCCCCGACGCCGGACGGCTCCGCCTCCCGCCGCGGCTTCATCGGGATCGACCGGCGGCTGAGCACCGCGGCCGCGAGGAAGCAGGCCGCCCCGAGCAGCGTGCCGAGGTTCGCCCAGAGCAGGCTGAGCGGATCCCTGTCTCGGGCAGCGTGTAGGCGCCGATGGCGGAGAGCCCGAAGAAGACCGAGCCGATCAGGTTGAGCCCGGTGCCGTGCCAGGTCCGTGCCTGCGGGTCCCAGAGCCGGTCGCGGTCGACGGTCGCGACGACGGCCAGGCCGCCGGAGATGAGGAAGCAGATCGAGCCGAACGCGTCCGGACGCCAGCCGTCTCCGATCCGGGTCCGCTCGTTCATCGCGACGACCAGCGCCTCCGTCGTGCTGACGTTGAAGAACAGGGTCCCGGCGAATTGGATGGCCGCGGCCCACCAGTCGTACAGGTCGGGCCGGCTCCCGCCGCGGCGGGGCGGCTTGCGCCCGCTCAGCGCGAGCTGGATGAACGCGGCAGCCGTGAAGAACAGCGCGCCGACGAAGAACGTGGCGTTCGCCGCGACCTCGCCGACCGCCCGCTGGTAGGCGGGAACCGCGCCGACCAGGAAGAACAGCGATCCGATCGCGAAGCCCCACGCTTCACGCCTGAGCCGTACCGTCCGTGCCGCCGTCATGCCCGGAGCCTAGAGCGTCCACCCTCCTCCCGGCACCGCCCATCCACCCGCTCCCATGCGCCCCCGCCCTCGACTCCGCGAAGAGTGCACGCGACACGCCGACGGAGCGTGCAATCTGTGCGCACTCGATGGCGGGTGGCCCGGCGCGGGTCAGACGGGGACGGCGGAGACGGTGCGATCGATGGTCGTCTGGCCGAGCACGCGCGTGCCGACGTAGACCACGGCGGTCTGCCCGGGCGCGACGCCGTTCAGCGGGACGTCCGGGCGGATGACGAGCTCACCGCCGGTCACCGACGCGACGGCGGGGACGGGATCGGCGTGGGCGCGGATCTGCACCTCGCAGGCGAACGGGTCCGCGGGGTCCGCGGGCGGCATCCCGGCCCAGGTGTAGCGGGAGCCGGCGATCTCGGCGATGTCGAGCGCCTCGCGCGGGCCGACGACGACCTCGTTCTCCTTCGGACGCACCTCCAGCACGAAGCGGGGCCGGCCGTCCGGGGAGGGGTAGCCGACGTTGAGGCCCTTGCGCTGGCCGACGGTGTAGGCGTGCGCCCCCTCGTGCGTCCCGAGGCGGTTGCCCTCGCGGTCGACGATGTCGCCGGTCGCGGTGCCGACGCGGTCGGCGAGCCAGCCGCGGGTGTCGCCGTCCGGGATGAAGCAGATGTCGTGCGAGTCGGGCTTGTTCGCGACGCTCAGGCCGCGCGCCGCCGCCTCCGCCCGCACCTCGGCCTTGGACGGCGTCGCGCCGAGCGGGAACATGGCGTGCGCCAGCTGCTCGGCGGTCAGCACGCCCAGCACGTACGACTGGTCCTTGGCCCACGCGCTCGCGCGGTGCAGTTCGCGGTTGCCGTGCTCGTCCGTCATGACGGCCGCATAGTGGCCGGTGCAGACGGCGTCGAAGCCGAGGTCGAGCGCCTTCTCGAGCAGCGCGGCGAACTTGATGCGCTCGTTGCAGCGCATGCATGGGTTGGGCGTGCGCCCGGCCGAGTACTCGGCGATGAAGTCGTCCACCACGTCGAGCTTGAACCGCTCGGAGAAGTCCCACACGTAGTACGGGATGCCGATGATGTTCGCCGCGCGCTGCGCATCCATCGAGTCCTCGATCGTGCAGCAGCCGCGGCTCCCGGTGCGCAGCGTGCCGGGCATGCGCGAGAGCGCCAGGTGCACGCCGACCACGTCGTGGCCCGCTTCGACGGCGCGCGCCGCCGCCACTGCGGAGTCCACTCCCCCGCTCATCGCCGCCAGAACCTTCACCCGGCGATTCTACGCGCCGTCCGCGGCGCCCCTCTCAGCGGGCGAGACGGGACGGACGCTCGGCGAGTCCGGCACGAGCGGCCTGCGCGTACGCGGCAGGGAGCGCGGCGAGCAGCGCGTCCACATCCTCCTCGGTGGAGGTGCGGCCCAGCGTGAACCGCAGCGCGCTCCGCGCCTCCTCCTCGCTCCGGCCCATCGCCAGGAGCACGTGCGACGGCTCGGGGATGCCCGCGGTGCACGCCGACCCGGTCGAGACGGACACCCCGGCCATGTCGAGCAGGAACAGCAGCGAGTCGCCCTGCGCACCCGGGAACGTGAAGTGGACGTTGGACGCGACCCGCGACGGCCCGGGCTCCGGTCCGCTCAACACGGCTGAAGGCACCGCCTCCCGCACCCCGCGGATCAGCCGGTCCCGCAACGCCACCAGCCGGGCGCTCTCCGCCTCCCGCTCCGCCTCCGCGGCGCGCGCGGCGACGGCGAACGACACCGCGGCCGCCACATCCTGGGTCCCGCTGCGCACCTGCCGCTGCTGGCCGCCGCCGTGGATGAGCGGGACGACCGTGGAGGCGCGGCTCAGCACGAGCGCGCCGATGCCGACCGGACCGCCGATCTTGTGCGCCGAGACGCTGAGCGCATCCACCCCCAGGCTCGAGAAGTCGAGCGGGACATGTCCGTACGCGGCGACCGCGTCCACGTGGATCGGCACCCCCGCCGCACGCGCCACAGCGGCGAGCGCCGCCACGGGCTGAATGCTCCCGACCTCGTTGTTGACGGCGAGGAAGGTCAGCAGCGCGGCGTCCTCCCCGGCGATCGCGGAAGGCACGACGATCCGCCCCTCCGCGTCGAGGGGCAGCCACTCGGGCCGAGCACCTTCGGCCCGCGCCAGCCACTCCACCGTGTCGACGGTCGCATGGTGCTCCCCGGCCGGCGCGAGGATCCGCGGCCGCGACGCGCCGTCGTTGCGCGCCCAGTACATCCCCTTGACGGCGAGATTGATCGCCTCCGTGCCGCCGGAGGTGAACACGACCTCGATCGGGTCGGCACCGAGGGTGGCGGCGACGGTCTCGCGCGCCTCCTCCAGCATCCGCCGGGCGTGCTGTCCCCGGCTGTGGATGCTCGAGGGGTTGCCGACGACGCCCATGGCTTCGGCGTAGGCGGCGATCGCCTCCGGGCGCATCGGCGTGGTGGCGGCGTGGTCGAGATAGACCGGCACGGTGCCCTCCCAGGCGGTCCAGGCGTGTGTCACTACTCTAGATCGCATGACCTCGACCGATCCCCTGCGCAATCTGGGAGTCCGCGTCGGGCCGAACGGGGGCGAGCTGCGGGTGTTCTCCGCGGCGGCGGATGCGATGGAGTTGTGCCTTTTCGACGAGCACGACCCGAACTGGATGACCAAGGCGGTGCCGATGACCCGGGACGCCAACGGCGTCTGGCTGGGCCGTTCGCGCTCGCTGACGGCCGGCACCCGCTACGCGCTCCGCGTGTCCGGCCCCACGGCCCCTGCGAACTCCTTCGACCCGGAGGCGCTGCTCATCGACCCGTACGCCCGAGGCCTCGTGCGGGTCGGGACGGACGGCTGGCGCTCTGTCGTCGTCTCGGACGGCTTCGACTGGGGCGACGCACGAAAGCCCGCCACCCCGCTGGACCACACGGTGATCTACGAGGCGCACGTGCGCGGGATCAGCAAGCTGAACCCGGACGTCCCGGAGGAGCTGCGCGGCAGCTACGCGGGCCTCGCGCACGAGTCGACCATCCGGTACCTGAAGGACCTCGGCGTCACCGCGGTCGAACTGCTCCCGGTGCAGGCCTTCGTGTCGGAACAGCGCCTCCTCCAGGAGGGGCTCACCAACTACTGGGGCTACAACACCCTCAACTTCTTCAGCCCGCACGCGCCCTATGCGTCGCGCGGCGCGCAGGCGGCCGGCCCGGAGGCCGTGCTGGCCGAGTTCAAGGGCATGGTGAAGCTGCTGCACCTGGCCGGCATCGAGGTCATCCTCGACGTGGTCTACAACCACACCGCCGAGGAGGGCCACGACGGCCCGCGGACCAGTTTCCGCGGGATCGACAACGCCACGTACTACCGGCACGATGACACCGGCGCGTACATCGACGTCACGGGATGCGGCAACACGGTCGACTTCGGCAACCCCGTCCCCCAGCGGCTCGTGCTCGACTCGCTGCGGTACTGGGCGAACGAGATGCAGATCGACGGCTTCCGCTTCGACCTGGCCGCCACGCTCGGCCGCGGCACCGACGCATCCTTCCACCGCGACCATCCGCTGCTCGTGGCCGCGCAGACCGACCCCGCGCTCGACGGCGTGAAGCTCATCGCCGAACCGTGGGATGTGGGACTCGGCGGCTGGCAGACCGGCAACTTCCCGGGCCCCGTCGACGGGCACGCCGGCTGGTCGGAGTGGAACGACCGCTACCGCGACCGCGTCCGCAACTTCTGGCTCGCCGACATCGCCGACGCCCGGCGCAACGGGCAGGCGCCGGTCGGCATCGGCGGGTTCGCGACCCGGCTGGCCGGGTCGTCCAACACGTTCTCGCCCGAGCGCGGCCCGCTCGCGTCCATCAACTTCGTGACGGCCCACGACGGCTTCACCATGGCCGACCTCACCGCCTACGACGTCAAGCACAACCTGGGCAACGGCGAGAACAACCGCGACGGCACCGACAACAACCGGTCGTTCAACCACGGCGTCGAGG